>JAIUOC010000011.1 GCA_020161265.1 Chloroflexota bacterium
GGAATGTGCTGCGGACGCAGCACCCATCAGTTGGAAAGGTGCGATTTTGGCGATAAAAAATCCGCTGATGTCAGAAGAGCATCGGAGCGGAGCAATTCGTCAAATGTGTGATGTTGAGCAAACATCGATGCTGTCGGTCAACAGCCTGAGGATTCTACCACCGCTGCTCGTTTGTGTCAAATGAGCCGTTGTGGGCGAGTGCATCAGTTGTGTGTGTCCTGACCGATGTTATTCAGTCATTCGTTGACAGCCCGGGGATTCTACCGCAGATTGCCGCCCTTGTCAAATCCTACAATCCTGAGCCACAAAGAGGACGGCAACCGCGAAGCACGCGAAGGCCACGAAGAGACGTTTTTAGCCACGAATTGCACGGATTGCACGAATGATGCTTCTCGGCCCCGATGTGGCTACTCCATTCCCACTGCATTGGCTGGCCCTCCTTTTGCCTTTTGCCTTTTGCCTTTTGCCTTTTGCCTTTTGCCTTTTGCCTTTTGCCTTTTGCCTTTCTTTCACTCCTCGCCCACTGCGCGACGGCGGCGGGTGCTCACAGCTGAGCCTTGGGATTGCAATAAGGCCATATCTCGGATAATCGTGCGCCGACTGACCGCCAAAGCATCAGCTAAATCGTCGTCGGTTGGGGCCGCTCCAGCATCGTCAGCCTCATCAAGCAGGCGCTGCAAACGATGGATGCGCAATTCGCTGCGATCATTAAAGCGATTATCCTCAGGTGCATGCAAGGTCCAAATTACCTCAACCCGATCGGTGTGGCTCAGTGATTTGCCCAAAGGCACATCGGCGCGAACTAACAACACTTTGCGCTGAATATAGCCGCCCTCGGAAAGCATTTGGGTACGGCCATACACCCGCGTCAGGCGCATCCACAGGCCGGCCATCGAGCGAATCGCCCCCGCCAGCGGCGCGACTCGGTGCAATTGCGACACCATGCCATGCAACTTAACATTATTTATAAAGGAATCACGTAGGGTTGGGTCACGGAAACGATTGGCCTGATTGTGAATTGAGCTGTAAGCATGTTGCAAATGTGCCCGATCACCATATACCCAAAACCGCGTGAAATGCAGCAATACATCGGCATAAAACAGCTCTTTGGGGTCGTACATGGCTTCGGCTTCGGCCAACATCGCTTGGGCTTCGGCAGCAAAACCACATAATTGAGCAGCTAAGGCATGCATCAAAATTGGTTGCAAAAAGGCTGATCGCGCTTGTTGCCACATGGCTGTAGCTCGCCGCAACAAAGGCAAGGCTTGGTCGGGCCGATTGCGAAAAATCTCCATTGCCCCAATTGCTGAAAGTAGATATAAACCTGCACCTTGTTGATGCGCCTGATCAAGCCAAGGCTGCACTTCTTGCACCACCGTTTCAGCTTGCGCAAAATCGCCAGCTTCTAAGGCCACCAAAATTGTGACGCTATGCGCAAAAAATGACCAATTGGAATTGGGCGGCATTTTGGAATCACGAATCATCTGGCGAATGCGCTGGGTCGTCGCTTGGGCCATTTCGGTCAAGCCAAGCGCGGTTGTGATGAAGGTTGACATGAACAAACCCACACCCAAAAGCCAAATATCATCAAGCGCCTCGAGCAATTCAACCGCTTTGTTCATTGTGCTGAGCGCGGTTTCCCAATCGGCATAGCTAATACCAACTTCGCTCAATACCCGCAGCACATTGCCGCGAGCTGGATACAAATAGGGATGCAATTCGGTCAAGGTCAAGGCTTCGGCGGCAATCCGTTGGGCGACGCTGGTATCGCCCAGCATCCGATAGGCAAAGGCTAACGAACAAAGCGAGGCCACCAACACCGTATCATCGTGGCTGCTACGGGCAAGAGCCACTGCTCGTTCAAGCAATGGCAAACTGTTGCGTGGCTGAACTGCGGCGCTACTAATTAAATGAAAGCCATAGGTATTTAAAATGCGGGCTTCTACCGCTGGCAATTGCTGAGCTTGAGCCAAATCTAAGGCTTGCTCAGCAATGCTCGCCATTTCAGTTGGGTTGGAATCAACCGAAGAGAGCACAATCCGGCTCTCATACACTTCGAGCAAGGCCGCTTGATCGCCCAAACTCAAAGCCAAAGTTTCTAGGCGCTCAACGTCGGCTCGCCAAACTTCTAATTGACCCAAAAATACTAAAACCCGTTGACGCAAGCGCAATAAGGTCAATTCCAAACGGGCATCAACTGGTATTTGCTGATACAGCTCCAACGCCCGATTGGCATAATCGAGGGCTGTCGTGTAGGCATAGGCTTGCAAGGCTTGTTCGCCAGCTTGTTGATAGGCTCCAATCGCCGCTGCCCAGCGTTGCGCTCGCTCATAGGCCCAAGCAATCGTTTCGGGTCGGCAAAGTGGCTGTTGCTCAAAATAATTGGCGGCCTGTTGCACCGCTGCTTGGCATAATTCCAGCGCTAAACTTTGCTCAACCGCCACGGCAATCAGATCGTGGTAAAACTGAAATCCGGCGTGGGTCTGCGCCACCAGCCGCGCATCTAAAAGATCAGGGATAGCCTGATCGACCTCAGCGCCTGCGACAAATCGCCAAGCTGCTAATGTCCAGCTACGGCCCAACGCATTGGCCGCAGCCAACGCCCGATGCGCCAACATCGGCAAGGACTGCACTCGCTGAGCCACCAATGCTTGAAAGGAGTGCTCATGGGCATCGCCACGATGTAATAATTGCTCTTGCAAAAAGAGTGGGTTGCCCGCAGTCAGGGCATGTAAAGCAGCAATCTCGGCCATACTCGGAATCGGCACATGATTCGGCCACAAGCGCCCCACCAGATGTTGAAAATCGTGCAGCGCCAAGCCATTTAATTTAACTGATTGAACTGGCAATTCTTGACGCATGCGGCGCAAGGCTTGCAACATATGGCTCGATTCGCTGCCGCGATAGGCCAAGATCAGCAATAAACGGGAGCGTAAGAGCGCCTGAATTTGGCTCGGCGACCATTGCAACACATTAAATACAATCCGTTGTGCCCAATGCATATCATCAAGCACCAATAATAATGGCGCTTGCTGGGTCGCTGCGAGTAAAGCATTCAATAACGCCGCAGGCAAACTCGGACGATTTGCATGATCATGTTGACTCAATTGGGGTAAATTTGGCACAAGCGCCGACAAACCAAGCCGTGTAATCGGATCAAATTGGTCAAGCAGGCTTTGATCAAGGATTTGGGTTAGGGCTTGATCAAGTGGAGCATAGGGCGAATTGCCACCATTAATTTGACCTGCACCCCAAGCCACCCGAAAACCACGCGCCTGGGCTGCTTGGCTCAATTCGTGCAATAAACGGGTTTTGCCAATCCCAGCAGCGCCATCGAGCAGCACCAAGCCACCGCTATGACTCAAGGCAGCATCCAAGCCATCAAGCAACAACGAACGTTCATGCGTGCGACCCACAAATGGTATTTTCTGCCAACTACCGCCAATCGTGGTTTGACGCAAAGTTTGTTCAGCCCGAATTTGCTCGGCGAGGGCACTGGTTTCGGCAACTGGCTCAACGCCCAAATCAGCAGCCAAACGTTCGCACAAATGCCGATAGGCGGTTAATGCCAAGTGCGGGCGGCCAAGGCTTACATGGCAACGCATCAGGAGCATACAGGCTTGTTCATCGAAGGGATCGAACGCTTGCCAACGCTCAGCACTCGTTAGCGCCACAATATAATCGCCTTGGGCAAAGGCATGGTGCGCCAATTTAGCAATCGTGGCGGCAAATAGTGCTTGCAAATCAGCGCGGGGGCCATCAAGCCATTCGGCATCAACATCAGGCAATAATTCATCACGATATAATTGACATGCCAATTGCCAATCGATGCTTTGATTGCTTTGCGCACCTTGCTGAAACGCTTGGAGATCGCACCAAATTGAGCCTAATTGCAAGGTTTGGGCGTTCGCCAAGAGCCATTCATCACAGCTTGGGCAGTTTTGGCGTAGCCGATAGAGTGCCGCCGAAAGTGCCCGACGTGCCTGTGGCTCAGGCAAATCGGGCCAGATTGTCGCCGCCAAGCGCAAGCGGCTGACGGGCTGCTGGCGATTTAAGGCTAAAAATACTAATAACGCGGCTAGCGGGCCATTGCCAAGCGCAATCTGTTGGGTTTCATATTGGAGGCGTGGCGAGCCAAATAGGTAGAGCGAGCAATCTTGCATACGTCTATTGTAGTGGACATGTCTAGAGTGGTGGCGCGGCGTTGATGTCCAAGGCCTTTCTAGGCGAAAACTGTTGATCACTGGCAACAAAAGGTATAGATTTCAGCAGATTATGTCATTCTATCAAGCAGGTTTAGGACTAATTGACTGTAGGAGGGCGCTAGATATGGTAGTATGATCAAAACTTAATCATTTGTTCGCAAATCATTCATTCTTTAAGCATATCATCACAACTCAACCTGTTAGGTAGCTTTAGTCTAATTGACTATGCTTAGCAGCGGCGTATAATGGCAATAGACGGGTATTGCATTGGCGATACCATTCCTCAAGGAGGCTTGCAATGGCTGGTTTAGGCGTAACAGAACTGTTAATTATTTTGGCAATTGTGATTGTATTGTTTGGCGCTTCGCGGATTGGCGATCTTGGTGGAGCAATGGGTCGTGGCATTCGCGAGTTTCGCCGTGGTGTGCGCGATGAAGATGCTACAGCACCAACCGATGCTAGCAAAAACGAATCGAAATAACGGACTACTAACAATTGACATGCATCGTTGAGGCACGTAGCGCGTGCCTCGCGTTGTTCTTACGGGGGGGCTATGACCGTTGCCCTGCGTTTCCTCGGGGTTCCTTCAATCCTCTACAATCAGCAAGCACAGTCGCTTCCCAGCAAAGCGGTAGCCCTCTTGGGGTATCTTGCAGCAACCATCCAACCTCAACGCCGCGAACATCTTCTGGCATTGCTGTGGGCTGAAAGTAGCGATGAAGCCGCCCGCAAAAATTTACGCAATACGCTGTGGACAATTCGGCGCAGTTTAGGTGGTGAGATCATCTTAGCCGATGAGGATCGCTTGCGTTTGCATCCGGATTGTGTGGTTGATCTTTGGCAGTTACGCAGTTTGGCAGAAGGTTTGGTTTCACCAACCGTTGAGGGTTTGTTGCAGCTTGCCCAAGGGCCATTGCTCGATGGCGTGATGTTGCCCGACGCTCCCGATTTTGATTTATGGCTGGTGACTGAGCGCGAACAGGTGCATTTAACCACGATGCGCTTGTTTCAAACCGCGATTAGCAATTATCAAAAACAACAGCAATGGGTCCATGTGTTGACTTTAGCTCGCGCCGCCCTGCGCTTCGATGCGCTCTCCGAATCGTTGTATCAGGCGATTATCGAGGCGCATTGGCGGCAAGGTGAACGCGCCGAGGCCTTGCGCCAATATGAGATGTTGGCTAATACGTTGCAGCGTGAGTTAGGGATTGATCCCTTGCCTGAAACCCAAATGCTGCGCCAGCGCATTTTGCAAACCAACCAACTGATGAGTACAAACAACTCACCAGAGCCAACAAAACCTGTGGTCACAGCGCCGATTGCTGAGCCAAAGCCCTTGCTCAAGCCAATTAAACGCGCCGCCCCTCGTGCCGCGCCCTTTGTTGGGCGGCAATATGAGCAATTACTGCTTAACCAAGCCTTGATGCGCAGCAATGAACGTGGCTTGCAAGTGGTGCTCATTACTGGTGAAATTGGGGTTGGCAAATCGCGGCTCTGGCAGGAATGGGCACAGCAATTGCCCGCCGATAGCACTATGTTGGCGATGCACTGCCTTGAATCGACCCAAAGCTTACCGTTTGCCCCGTTGACCGAGCTATTTGGTCAGCGCATCTGCCTATCGCGGCTTTTTTCGGGCGATTCAGCGGTTGATCCGATGTGGTTGGCCGAGGTTGCGCGGTTGCTGCCGCAATTGCGTGGGCATATTCCCAATTTGCCTGAGCCACCAGTGTTGCCCGCCGATGAAGAGCGACGGCGCATGTTCGAGGCTTTTGCCCAATGTTTGCGAGCAGTGATGACCAATCATCTGGTAATTGGCATCGACGATTTACACTGGGCCGACCAAGCAACCGCCGAATGGCTCGATTACGTCGTTGATCGCTTGCACGATTTGCCGATTGTGCTGGTTGTGACCTATCGTTCGGAAGAGGCCAACGCTCGTTTGCAGCGCTTGGTGGTTGGTTGGCAACGTGGCAGTTTGGTCACGCGCATCGACGTGCCACGGCTCGATATCAGCGAAGCACGGGAACTTTTGAGCACATTGGGCCATCCTAATCCTGATGATCAGACCTTGCTCGAACGCAGCGCGGGTAATCCATTATTTTTGCTCGAACTTTGCCGCACGGCTGATCCGGCTGATGTGCCGCCGATGTTGGTCGATGTGCTCAGCGCTCGTTTGGCGCGTTTGCCAGAACGAGCAGCCCAAATTGTCCAAGCGGCAGCGGTGCTTGACCCCTTGTTTGGCTATAGCATCCTGCGCGAAACTGGTGGACGCTCCGATGAAGAAACCCTCGATGGACTTGATGGGTTGCTCAACGCCGCTATTTTAAAAGAGCATGGTGATAGCTATACCTTCAGTCACCCATTGGTAGCAACCGTTGTGCGTAATAGCCTAAGTCGCGCCCGCCGCAGCTTTTTGCATCGCCGCGCCGCCCAAGCCTTGCAGCACGAATATAGCGATCAACGGGCGATTGCTGGACGTTTGCTATTGCATTATCGCGAGGCGGGCGAGGTTAAATTGGCAGCCAGTTATGCCGACCAAGCTCTAGAGCACGCGCTTTCATTGGCAGCACCGAATGAGGCTGTGGCTTTTGGGCAACAGGCGATTGAGCTTGATCCAACGCCTGAGCGCTATTGTCGGCTGGGCGATGCCTTGGAGTGGAATAGCGAAGTGCCTGCGGCGCGTGAGGTTTATCATACGGCGCTGGCGCAATATCAAGCCCAAGCCAATTGGCTACGGGTTGTAGCAGTGTGCACCAAACTTGGCCGCACCTATTTGGTCGTTGGCAGGCCTGAGGTGGTGATCGAATGGGCTGAACGGGGCTTGGCAATTTATCATAAACACAAGATCGATGATCAATTGATCGAAGCCGATTTGCTGTTGCTCTTGGCGATTAGCCAGCGTTTGGCGGGCTACCCATTAAATGTAGCCTACGAAAATATTCAAGCCGCCTTAGAGGTTGCGACCGCCCAGCAAAATCACTCATTGATTGGGCGTTGTCAATTCGAGTTGGGCAATATTTTGGCGCAGCGCGGCGAAATTAAGGCTGCGGTCGAAACTTTTGCCTTGGCGATTGCCAGCACTGCCGCAACTAACGAGCAATATCAAATTATCTTGGGCTATAACAATGCTGCCTATAATGCTACCTTGATCGGCGATCTAGTCACGGCGCATAGCCATATTCAAGCAGGTTTGCACTTGGCCGAACGCTTGGCCTTGCGCGTGCCATTACAATATTTGTATAGCACACGCGGCGAAATTGCCCTTGCTGAAAAGCATTGGGACGAGGCCGAAGAATGGTTTGAACGTGGAATTAGCGTGGCCCAAGCCAATGGCAATGCCGCGCAAGTTGCCAATTATCGTGCTAATTTGGGCTTGGTGGCGCGTGGTCGCGGCGATCTTGATCAAGCATTGGTCTTAATGCGCACAGCACTCAGCGAAGTTGAATTGCTCACTGCGCCATTTTTACAAACCCAAATCAACATTTGGCTGGCCGAAATTTGGCAAGAACGCCACGATTATTTAGCCGCTAATGCCGCCTTACAACGGGCACAACAGGCCGTCACACCTGAACAAGGCTTTTTGTATCAGCGGGTTCAGCAATTACAACAACAACTTGGCAGCATGCAACCAGCAATGGTTCATCAGCGTTCTATTTAAAAAGGAGTTGCCATGGCCGATCAATCGGTGCCCTATAGCCATAGTGAATTGACGATTGCTTTAGAACGCGATGTTACAAGCGTTAGCGACATAATTTTGGCCTTGACCCCTGAGGAATGTTTTGCTCATCCAGAAGGGGTTTGGTCGCCTGCTGAGAATGTGTTGCATCTTCAGCAATTGACCAAAGTTTTGACCCTGGCGTTTTATGTCCCACGGTTTAGTTTGAGCACATTGTTTGGCAAGCCCAAGCATCAATCAACTGATTATCTGACGATTAAAACTCGTTATCAAGAAGTTATTGCCAAGGGATTTAGCGCTCCGGCCTATTCGATTCCAGCAAAACCCCAAGGCCCAATCAGTTTGCAAGCGCAACAAGCCTTGGTTGCACAATGGCAAAAACTCAATCAACAGTTGATCGAAACGCTTTTTCATTGGGATGAAGCAGCACTTGATCAGTATCAATTGCCGCATCCAGCTTTGGGTAAATTAACCGTGCGTGAGATGTTATTTTTTATGCATGCCCACACCGCGCATCATCTCAACGATCTTGCCAAATTACGCCAAAGCCACGTTGTCAGCGAATAGTTAACATCGCATACACTTGTGACAATCATTGACATAGAACAAAAGTTCTACTATAATTTTCTTCAGTGGTAAACGAGCATGTACGTTTAGCCTGAGGAGGCATTATGGCGGTCACAAGTCGTAATTTACGCACAAATTATCCACGCCAATCGATGGGGCGACGACTTGTCCGAGTTACAGCTCCGCAACAAGCGCTCCGGCGCACTCAAACGCAACAACAACCAACGACGCTGCCCGCAATTTGGATTAATCGGTTACTTTGGGCGGGGGTAGTGGTACTTTTAGCCCTACTTTTAGGCGCACTCAGCGGCATTTTTGGGGTCTGGATTGACGATTTACGCTATGGCCGACCACGCGTTTCGCACTTAGTTGCCAATGTCGGCCACGAAAGCGCCCAAGGCTTGCCCAGCGAATTTATGGCAATCAATTTGAATCGGCGGGTGGTTGTGTTAGAATTCCCTGGAGGCGATGCAAGCAAAGCTCGCACGCTGATTGGCCCATATCTCTTTGGCGCAGGCGAAGATCTGACCCCCATCACCCTTTCGACCCACGATCTGAACAACGATGCCCGTCCGGAGCTATTGGTCAACATCAAAAATGAACAACTAATTTATATCAACCAAGCCGATGGCTTTCGGATGATCACTGCTGCGGAACAAGCTAGTTTGTTGAACCAGCAACAATGAGTGGTCTCCGTGCCAGGAGAACCCATCCATGTTATATGGTTTTGACGATTTTTCTTCGCGACGACGCACCCTCTTCTTGATTGCGCTGGCAGCTGCTTTGGTCTGGATGATCTTGCAGTTTCGTGGTCGGAGCAATGCCTTTTATAGCTCGATGAGTGCCCCAGGCCGACCTGCCCAATCTGCCAGTGGCAATCTCGCTGGCTCGTTTGGGGCCATCGACGGCGATAGTATTTTGGGTGTACCAACCATTTCTGCTGCAAAAATCGATCAGGTGCTCAGTTCTTACAATTCTCCAGCAACTGGCAAGGGTCAAGTGATTTATGATATGGGTATCAAGTATGGCATCGATCCAGCCTACTGCCTAGCCTTTTTCATTCACGAATCGACTGCCGGAACCCAAGGTGTCGCGCGAGTCACGCAATCGATTGGCAATATTCGCACCACCGCTGGCTATGAAGATTACCAAGGCTATCGCAAATACCCAAGCTGGGACGAAGGTATCGAAGATTGGTACAAGCTGATTCGCAATTTATATATCGACGAATGGCAACTGACAACAATTCAAGATATTATTCCAGTGTATGCGCCGCCAGTTGAAAACGACACCAACCATTATGTCGAAACGGTGCGCACATTGGTCAACTCATGGAGAGCAGCAGGTTCATGAATTGGTATGATTTGAGCGATTACGGCAATAACTATAAACGTGGTGCAGTCGCCCTCGGCTTGATTGTGGTGCTCTTTTTGTTGCTCAATCGTCCTTCTACACCCACAATCAGCGCTTGGCGCGGTGAAAACCCCAGCGTCGCGGGACTCTCTGGCTCAGCAATTCAGGTTGGCCAGGGCGATACCTTGGTCGCGCCACCAGGCATTTCAAGCGATCAGCCATGGGGCAATCCAGTTGCTGCCAATCGGGTAGTAATGACCCAAGGCTATGGGGTTGGCTCACACGCGCCTGCCGAAGTTTGGGGCGCAATCGATCTAGCGGTTGATGGTAATGGCGATGGCGCGGCTGATCCAGCTGGTTCGGTCGGCGCACCAGTTCGCGCGACCATGAGCGGCTATATCGAGGTTACCGCCGATTCGTGGCCAGCAGGTAACCATATTTGGGTTATCGGCAACGAATATAAAACTGGCTACGCCCACCTCTCCGAGTTCAAAGTGCAAGATGGCGATTATGTTGAACGTGGCACAATCATCGGTACGATCGGTTCAACTGGATCATCGAGCGGCCCGCACCTCGACTACCAAATTTGGCATAATGGGGTTAACCAAAATCCCCTCAACTACCACCCGTTACCGTAATGTTTTTCGCGCTAAAAATAGATTATCCTAAAAGCATGAATCGCTTTGATTCATGCTTTTCTTTTGCTCAGTTTCCTCATTGATCGAACATACGAGGCACTATGGCTCTAGCAACGCCCACGCCCCAACAATCGCTGGTTGAGCGAATTCGGCTTTTGGTGATTGCCCAAACCGTCATGGTTGGCTTAATTGGCATTGCCACTTGGTTTTTGGTTGAAATTCCCAAGGAGCGGGCGGGAGTTGCGCTGGGTCTAGCGCTCGTTACGACTATCAATGTTTTTCTCTATCTATTGCGCAAATCACGCCATGCCCCACGGATCGTCGTGGTCAATTTCTTGTTGATCGTCGGGGTGATTGTGCTAACCGATGCGACTGGGGCACAATTATCGGGCATGAATTGGACGTTGTATCTAATTTGGCCAGCCTTGACCATGTTGGTACTGCGCGAATTACGCTATGTGCTGGTGGTCAGTGTCGTTACCTTGGCAGCATTAATTACCTTCCCCTTGCTCGAAATTTATGGGGTGATTCCGCTGGAGTTAATGATTCCTGCGCCGATGTTGCTGTTGAAATTGATTATTTTTGTGGTCGTTTTTTTGATTTTGACTTCCATGATGATCGTGATTGGCTTGGCTGATCAGCGCAGTCAAAAAGTGCTAGCTGAACATACGGCATTAATCACCAATCAACAAGCTGAATTAGCGCAGGCCAACCAATCGCTGCAAGCAGGCAACCACCAATTACAAGCCTTGGCCCAACGTCAAGAAAGCCTGCTTAATCAAATTCAACTGCTCGAAGCACCCATTATCCGCTTGGGCAATAATGCGATTTTGCTGCCAATTACGGGCATGCTCGATCAACAACGGATTAGCCATATTCGCAGCGCCGTGCTCCAACAAATTTACCAACTACGAGCGCAACATTTAATTCTCGATATGACTGGAGCATTATTGCCTGATGCCAGCGTATTGCCCGATTTTGCTGATCTGTTGGCAGCGATTAAACTCTTGGGCTGTGAGGTGCGGGTTACCGGCATGACCAGCGAGATTGTCCAGCAATTGGTCTTTACCGATGTCGATTTGCGCATTTTTGGCAAAACTGGCCAGCTGGAGCAATTGATTCAAGAGGTTTTACAGCCTTCAAAAGGGAAATAGCTCTTCGATTGAGATTAATTGCAACGAGCCAGTTGGGCATTGGCTCAAACAAGCTCGATCATCATAGCCTGCACATAAATCGCATTTACTCGCCACAGTTTTGGGCTGAATTTGATGTGATTGCTGGCGCATCCGCTGCCAAAGCTGCCAAAGTGGCCCTTGCTGGTTCTGCAAAAAGATCGTTTGCGATTCAACGGCATCATAAGGGCAGGCCACAACGCACTCATTGCAGCCAGTACAAGCATCAGTAATACGTAACGCCCCATTATCATCCCACTGAATCGCAGCTTCGGGGCAAGCCTCAACGCATTCGGCCCCAACCCGACACTGCCGACAACTCTGAGTAATATCCCAATCTTCAATTTTAGCGCCATTGAGCCGCATGCGGGTTTGACCAAAGCGCTCAGCACAAGCCTGCTCGCAAATTCGGCAATCGGGCGGGCATTGCGCAGGCTGGCGCACCAACACATGCGAGCCACGAAACATGCCATAGCGCACCGCCACCTTGATCAAATGCTGACGAGTTTGGTCTCCGCGTACTCGCTCTGAGTGATGCACCCGTTCATCGATCACCCGCCGTACCGCCGCTTCAAGCGAAGGATGTTGAGCAACTTGGGCTGCAAAAACTGCACCAGGTAGGTGCAAGCAGCGAGTTGGAGTTAAACAGCGTAAAGTGGCATTGTGCGGTGTTGCCGAGAGCAAAGCCATCTCGCCAAAAAAATCGCCATCGCTGAGGGTTGCCACGATAACGCCATGTTGCTCAACCGCAATTTGGCCTTGTTCGATTAAATATAAAGCTTGGCCAGCCGAGCCTTGCTCAAAAATCACGGTATTGCGGCCAAATTCTTGGCGCGTCAGTTGGGTTGCCAACAAGGCGCGTTCTTCAACGCTGACATGACTGAACAACGGCACACGGCTCAGGGCACTAACGGCGCGGCGTTGCAAATAGCTCGCTTCGAGCAAGTGCATAAATAGTGGCAGATGTTGCTTTTTTTCATGCAAACGCTCAATCGACCATTGCAACGCGAAAATTTGGGTTTGCGCTTGGACGGCATACAACAGCGAGTGTGAGCTAAAAAAGATGCTATTGCCAAAAAAATCGCCCTCGCCCAACTCGCCAATTGAAATCGGCTCACCATCGCGATCAAGAATCACGGTATCGGCCACGCCGCTCAAAATCACATAACATTGGCTGCTACGTAAACGGGCAATCGGAATCGTGTCGCCTGCCGCAAAAGCCCGAAAAACCCCAATTCGCGCCAAAATTGTGGCTTCGTTGGTGGGTAATTCGGCCAAATTGGGCAGGCTCCGCAAAGCATCAACTTGGAGATTGAGCGCGAGAGGAGCCATACATTGAGCCTCAATTATTGAGTTTGTTGATAGTGATAGGGTAAACTACGCCGCATATGTTCATCGGCCATTTGCCATGAATGATTGGCATTTGGCACCACCCCGCTGAGCCGATTGTGCGCCCCGACTTCGCGCAACAGTTCATCGAGCCGTGCCCCACGATAATAATTGACATTGGGTTCGGCGGATTCAGGCCCATATTCGATCAACCATTGCAATTTTGAAGCCTGCGCTCCATCAATTCGCAGCAAGGTCAATGGATTATGTTGGGCTGCAAAGGTATGGTCGCGTGGCATACCAAAGTTGGCATCAAATAAATCGCGTTCGAACACACTATCGCGGGCAGCGATCATTTCGGCATTCTCAGGGTCGTCCCAAAAGAATAAGCCATCGTAAGCCCCAACCGAGGCCCACTCGTTGGGATGGCGCAAGGCTTGATTAACACTGATAAAGCCGCCCAACGAAAAGCCATCAAGCGAACGATGCGCACCGCCAAACAGCACTGGATAATGGGTTTCGATATAGGGAATCAAATCGCGATAGATAAAATCTTCGAATAAGCCAGTGCCCAGCGACGGATCAGCCGCCAATTTGGCTGAATGCAGATTGATGCCCAAACTATGGACTGCATCGTTGGTGCTGGTCATACCTGGAAAAATCAAGACCATTGGGCCAACGCGATCGTGGCGGCGCAATTCCTCGTAGACATCAATCACATTGCGATTACCACCGCGCGTCCCATCTTCAGTTTTATTGATCCATTCACGTTCATGGCCACGGAAAAGATAGAGGCTTGGTACGCGCAGATTTTCGTCATTACGGGTTTCAACTGGCACATAAATATAAAATATACGGGTAATTCCCAAAGCTTGGCTGAAAAAATCGACCCGTTCAACCCGCTCATCGTAGATTTTAGCCGAATCACGCTGACGATCAGCCCAAGCCGCCACTGTACCCTTGACTTGCGCACCACTGGCGGCAATCCCAGTGCGATTGGGAATTTCACTGCCATCGAGTGATTTTTCGACGTTCGACCATGAACCACGGGTTAACTTGAAATCAAGCTGCAAGCCATGGGTAAACGGCCAAGCGCCATAGGCAATATCGGCGCTACGCGAGAGCACATAGGTCGGATCATTCGGTCGCCACTGATTAAACGAACCAGTCAGGTACAGTTGATCGCCGGGCGCGGTATCGGCAGGAATTTTAAACTCAAAATTGACCAACGGTGTGGCTTCGAGCGGAGTGGCTGCTGGAATCGTGCGTTGCCGCCCAACCATCACACCCAAGCCAAAAGCCAGCCCCAGCCCAACCACAAATAAGATTAAGGTCAACCACATGCTTCGTGCTCGTTTCAACGCTGAACAAGATCGTGGTAAGCGCCACGATAATAGAGCAGCGGCAGGCCATCGCGCAGGGTTACATGCTCAACTTGGCCAATAAAAATAGTATGATCGCCGCCATCAACTGCCTGAAACAGCCCACATTCCATGTTGGCCAAGGCTCCATCGAGCAATGGAATACTGCGATTGCCAGCAGCCGCAGTAATTTCCGACCAGTCGTGTTTTTGTGGGCCAGCAAAGTGGCGCGACAACGATTCTTGCTCGCTGCTCAAAATATTGATCGCAAAAGCCTGCGCTTGGAGCAACAGATCGTGCATCGGCGAACGTTTATCAATCGCAATAATCGTCAAAGCTGGATCTAAAGAGAGCGAGGCAAAGGCGCTAACCGTTAAACCATAGGGCTTTGCATCCACGATCGTTGTCACTACAGTTACACCACTGGCAAAACGGCTCATTGCTTGCCGAAACAAAGCAGGGTCAAGCGTCATCGAATATTCCTCATACAGATTGCTGCGGGTATTGTAACGAGGTTCAAATCTCAATGCAAGATTGGGGATCGGTCGTTGGGGACTGGGGATCGGTTTTAATTCTGCAAAGAACGCGAAGGTTGAAACCGCGAAGGACGCGAAGAGCGCGAAGTGTCTGTTTTGCCACAGATTGGCACTGATATTCATCCCTTATCCCTCATACTTGTCAAGGCGCTAGATTAAATGCCGATCCCCAATTACCGATCCCCAACCCCCAAAGGCCATTATTTGCCCGCCGCTAGGCCTCTATGCTATTATCGCTGCTAGAATAGTAGGTTTATTTGCTCCAACAGCGTTAAGGGGTTTGGCTCCGATGACTGCTTGGTGCTCGCCTAGCTCAGTTAGGAGTCTAAAAATTCATGTTGACGATTGATGAAATTTTATCGCGGGGCGTGTCTGAGGTTATTGTTGAGGCCAATGTTCGCCGCAAATTAAATGCTGGCAAACCATTACGGCTTAAATTGGGCATCGATCCAACCCGCAGCGATATTCATATTGGCCATGCTGTGGCGTTGCGCAAGATGCGCCAATTTCAAGAGCTTGGCCATACCGTGGTGTTAATTGTGGGCGACTGGACGGCTCAAATCGGCGACCCAACGGGCCGTGACGAAAGCCGCCCACGCTTGACGGTCGAAGAAACCAAAAGCAACGCCAAATATTACATGGATCAAGTGTTTAAAGTGATTGATCCAGCCAAAACCGAGGTTCGCTGGCAAAGCGAATGGTTCGGCCAGTTTGATCTTGAAAAAGCTTTTGGCTTGATTGGTCGCTTTACCGTTAACCAAATGTTGGCTCACGAAACCTTTCGTAAGCGCTACGAAGCAGGCCAGCAGTTAACTGTGCTTGAATTGATGTATCCCATGCTGCAAGCCTACGATTCAATTGCGATCAAGCCTGATATCGAGTTTGGTGGCACTGACCAAAAATTCAACATTTTGGCGGGGCGGCAATTGATGGAACAAATGGGTATGGAGCCACAGGATGTGATCCTCGTGCCATTAATTATTGGGACTGATGGCCGCAAGATGAGCAAAAGTTTCAACAATTCGGTTGATATTTTAATGTCGCCCAATGATAAGTATGGCAAAATTATGTCA
Source organism: Chloroflexota bacterium (assembly GCA_020161265.1). NCBI lineage: Bacteria > Bacillati > Chloroflexota > Chloroflexota bacterium. The sequence goes on from JAIUOC010000011.1 coordinate 15,911, forward strand.
ATGGGTGATGATGTTTTGCCAGTTTATTACGAAGTTTGGAGCGATGCACCGCTGGCTGAAGTCAAGGCCATGCCGGAAGCGATCAAAGCTGGCAGCGTCAATCCCCGCGATCTCAAGATGCAACTGGCGCGTGATATTATTCGCCAACTTGATGGTGAAGCGGCAGCGGCTGAGGCCGAGGCTGAATTTATTCGCGTGTTTCAACAACGCGATTTGCCAACCGACATGCCCGAAGTAGCACTCAGCGAAGCGACCAACATCGTCGATTTGTTGGTTGCAACCAAGCTGGCCGCTAGCAAAGGCGAGGCTCGCCGCTTGATTGATGGCGGTGGTGTGCGCTTGGCGGGCGAAAAAATTAGCAGCTACGATAGCTTGGTCCAACCAGTTGGCGAACAAATTTTACAAGTTGGGCGGCGCAAATTTGTGAAATTACTTGGTAATTAGCGCTAGATGCGAGGGTGCTGTGGCGGGTTCGCTCGTCACAGCAAAAGGCTTATGGATCAACCGTTTCCGTTGGCGACCGCCTGTTTTAAATGTTGGCGCAGAGTTCAAGAACGTAACTGCATTGTGCATGGCTATGGCGATGCCAACGCCAAAGTGATGTTCGTGGGCGAAGTGCCCGAAAGTTTGGGAGCCAATCAGACTGGCGTGCCATGGACGCGTACTGTCGCTGGTCAGCGTTTACAGGTGTTGCTGCGTGCCTTACGTTTGCGCACAGCCTCTGATCCTGAGCATGAAGAACCACGTTTGGTCGGCGCATACCTGACCTATCTGGTTCGTTGTAGCACCCATGCCGATAGCCCACCAACTATGGTCGAAACCTCAAACTGCGTTGCCTATCTTTGGCGCGAGCTGGTATTGGTCAACCCACGGATCATCGTAACGGTTGGCGAAGCACCAACCCGTTTGATGTGTGCTAAATTGTTTGGCCATGTGCCAGGCAATGTCGAATCGATGCATGCCCAACCCTTGCCTGTTGATCAACGGATTCTGCTGCCGATGATCGATCTTGAAACCATCACCAAAGAAGAAGCCCACGTTTTTGCTCGCGTTTTATCGGCCCTGTTGGAAGAGTAGCAAACTGCGTTATACTCTCACCAGAGGATTTCAGGATCGCGAAATTTCTCCCATATCACTCAACCTGCTAGGCTCTGACCTAGCCTTAAAGCGAGCAAAAGGTATGTTGCGGTTTATTCTCAAACCTGATCGTGATAAATCAATTCGCCAACGCCACCCATGGGTTTTCAGCGGGGCGGTCGCCCGTCGTTCTGGCCCAGTGCATCCTGGCGAAACCGTCGATATTATTAGCTCCGAGGGGGTGTGGCTGGCGCGGGGCACTGCCAGCACCCACTCGCAAATGATCGCCCGTCTGTGGACGTGGCAACGCGACGAGGAGCTAGACCCTAGTTTTATTCGCCAACGGATCGAGCGGGCAATCAAAGGCCGCGAACAGCTCCACAACGACCCACAAACCAACGCCTATCGCGTGATTTTTAGCGAAAGCGATGGCTTACCAGGCTTAATTGTTGATCGTTTTGCTGATTGGCTGGTGGTGCAATTGCTGACTCAAGGTGCAGTTGCGCACACGGCGATCATCGTCGCAGCCTTGGCCGAATTGATGCCAGTCCGCGGGATTTACGAGCGCTCTGATGTTGAAATTCGTGCTCGTGAAGGCTTGGGCGAGGCTGAAGGCCTGCTTTGGGGCGAAGCACCACCCGATCAATTAACCATTCGCGAAAATGGCTACGAGTTTGTGCTCGATTTGGCAGGCGGCCAAAAAACTGGCTGGTATGTTGATCAACGCATCAATCGCCAGCGGGTGGCCCAATATGCCAAGGATGCCGAAGTGCTGGGGGTTTTCTCCTACACTGGCGGTTTTGAGGTGCTGGCGGCGGGTGCAGGCGCTCAATCGATCACAGCGGTTGATAGTTCAGCAGCGGCCTTGCGTGGTTTACATACCAACCTCGCCCAAAATGGGCTTAACACTCCAGTTACGGCGGTCGAAGGCGATGCCTTCAAGATTTTGCGCCAACTACGCGAAGAAGGCAAGCAGTACGATCTGATTGTGCTTGATCCACCCAAGTTTGCCCACTCGCAGAGCCAAATTGATCGAGCAACCCGCGGCTACAAAGATATCAATATGCAAGCCTTCCACTTGCTGCGACCAGGCGGCGTGTTGGCAACCTTCTCATGTTCAGGGCTGATTAGCGCCGATCTTTTTCAAAAAGTGGTGTTTGGCGCAGCCTTGGATGCTGGCCGCGATGCCCAAATTATCGACACACTCACCCAAGGTGGTGATCACCCTGTCTTGTTGACCTTCCCAGAGGCGGCCTATCTCAAGGGATTAATCTGCCGCGTCTGGTAGCCGTTGAGGATTTGCAATGGCGTATCGTTTGCTCAATGAAGGCTCGATCACAACGCCTGCTGGCTTTCGCGTAACAGGTATTCACTGCGGCTTGAAAACCACCAGCCGTGATCGTGATCTTGGGTTGTTAATTACCAAAACTGGTTGCAGCGTTACTGGCCATTTTGGCGCAACCAGCGGGATAACTGGAGCTTGGACGACCGCTAATTTGCGGCGCAACGCCGAGGATGTGCGAGCCGTCTTGCTGCTGACAGGCGTGGATGGCGGGCGCGGAGCCAGTGCTGTCCACAATTGTCAGGAGTTGGCAGGCTTGCTCGCTGAAGAAGCGTGGATCAAACCAGAGCAGGTGGTGTTATTGGCAGCAGGCGCAGCAGGTTCATTCGATATGGATTTATTGCGGCGTGGCGTGCCACGGGCGCTTGATGAACTAGATAGCAAAGGCGGACGACGATTAGCCCTAGCCCTAGCCCAAGAGCCAAATCCGACTGCACAGGCGGCGGTTGAGGTGGAAGCTAGCGATGGCACAAGTGCTAGCATTGGCGGCTTAGCCAGCTCTGGCGATGCCCCACGCTGGTTAATTACCACCAACGCTCAGCTCTCAACCCGCCTGCTCAATCGCGCAGTTTTAGCCTTGCTCGAAGCCTATCCAGCGCTTGATCAAGCTGCCATCCTGATTTTGGCCAATCCTAGCGCCAGTTTAGCGCCAACCCACAGCAACCAAGCAGCCTATCGCGAATGGTATGCAGGGTTAGCTGGATTAATTGCCCATTTGAGCGAACAACTCGCCTAGCGCATTGTTTTGCGAGCTATGGCCATGGTACAATCACAACCAAGGCCATAGCTATGGCAAACGAGAGCGCTTATGCAACGATTACCTTTGTTTCCGTTAAACGTGGTGTTGTTTCCTGGAGCACAACTGCCGCTGCATATTTTCGAGCCGCGCTATCGCACGATGATTAGTCGCTGTCTTGAGGAAAGCAAGCCGTTTGGGGTAGTGCTGATTCGCGAAGGCGTTGAGGTTGGTGGCTCAGCTGTGCCGCATATGGTTGGTACAACCGCCGATATTCAAAGCGCCTATCGGTTGGCTGATGGCCGAATGTATATTGTGACCGAAGGCCGCCAGCGCTTCCGCATCAACTATCCACTGAGCGTTGACCCGTATATGGTTGCAATGGTCACGATGCTTGATGATGATGTCAACGATCGCCATCAAGCCGATGAATTGACCGCGCTCTATTCGCAATACCACCGTACCGTTGCCGCCGCGACTGGCATGCGCTCAAATGCGATCGATCTGCCCAGTGAACCAGTAAGTTTAAGTTATAAGCTGGCCGACTCGATGCAAATGGCCTTACCAATTAAACAACGTTGGCTTGAATCCGATCTTGATCAACGGATTCATGAATTGATCGAGGCGCTGCAATTTGAGTTAGCGCTCCTGCCCAACATTCCGCCCGACCAGTTGGATCGTGAACCACCTTTTGAAAACACTTCGTGGAATTAAGTGCCACGTCACAATTATGTTAATTGCTAGTGTTCGACTTGAACTCTTCATCCCCGCCGTTCATTCACTCAAAGAAAAACGTAGCGTGCTTAAATCAATAATTACTCGTTTGCGCAACGAGTTCAACGCCTCGGTCGCCGAGGTTGATGAACATGATCGTTGGCAGCGCGGGGTAATTGGGGTAGCCTGCGTCGGCAGCGAAACTCGCTATCTCGAAGGCCAAATCGATGCCATTATTCGCTGGATCGAGCAAAATCGGCCTGATGTGAGCATTGTGGATATTGAGCGCGAAATGTTGTAACGATTGATAGAAACCGCAGAGCTACTTCTGATCCACGAAGGACACGAAGCGCACGAAGGCCTATTAACTACTCGCGATAGAATGGCTCAGTAGATTGGCAATGAATTAATGCCCTCAGCCCGACCCTGCTCTCACACTATACGAGAGGGATTGGGCTGAGGACATGCACCTACAAATTCAAAAACAACTTATGGAAACGGGCATCGCCAGTTAATTCGGGGTGAAACGCGGTTGCCAAGAGTTTAGCCTGACGAGCCGCCACGATGCGGCCATCAGCTAAACTAGCTAAAGTTTCGACTGCCTCGCCCACCTTATCGATCTGCGGGGCGCGGATGAAGACTGCATGAAACGGTGCTTCGCCGAGGGCTGGCACCTGCAAGTTGGTTTCAAAACTATCAACTTGGCGACCAAAAGCATTGCGTCGCGCAGTAATATCCATCAAACCCAAGGCTGGCTGGCCTTCAACTCGACCTTCGGCAATTTCCTTGGCGAGCAAAATCATGCCAGCGCATGTGCCCCAAATTGGCATGCCTTCGGCGGCGCGTTGCTGAATTGGCTCCAGCAAATCAAAACGTACCAACAATTTACCAATCGTCGTGCTCTCGCCACCAGGAATAATCAAACGCTCAACTTGGGCTAATTGTTCAGGCAAGCGAACCTGCAAGGTTGCCACGCCCAAGCCTTGGAGCATTGTTTCATGCTCAATAAACGCGCCTTGCAGCGCCAAAACACCAACCGTCATGCTAAACCTCTTTTTAAGGATGAATTATGAGGGATGAAGGATGAAAACCCAATGTTCTAATTGAAAGGATGAATATTGAATTATTTGGATTAGCTATCCTTCACAATTCAACATTCATCCTTCATCGGAAGTTGGCTATTCAATTTTGGAATATCACTATGAGGAATTTTTCATCCCTCATAATTCATCCTTCATCCTTCAGAAAGTTTACCAACCGCGTTTGGCGAGCAACTCGTTCTCAGGGATGGTATCGATGTTGATGCCGACCATGGCTTCGCCTAAGTTGCGGCTAATTTCGGCCAAAAGCTTGGCATCGCGGAAGTGGGTGGTTGCTTCAACAATCGCTTTGGCACGTTTGGCTGGATTACCTGATTTGAAAATCCCTGAGCCAACGAACACCCCATCAACGCCCAATTGCATCATCAAAGCAGCATCGGCTGGAGTTGCAATCCCGCCAGCAGCGAAATTAACAACTGGCAAGCGGCCTAATTCAGCAATTTGCTTAACCAATTCATAGGGAGCTTGCAAGTTTTTGGCTGCTACAAACAACTCATCGGGATCGAGGGTTTGCAAACGGCGAATTTCGGCGAACATCGTGCGAGCGTGGCGCACAGCTTCAACCACATTGCCCGTGCCAGCTTCGCCCTTGGTGCGAATCATGGCTGCGCCTTCGGTGATGCGGCGCAAAGCTTCGCCCAAATTACGAGCACCACAGACGAATGGCACTTTGAAATTGTGCTTGTTGGTATGATGTTCTTCATCAGCAGGCGTGAGCACTTCGCTCTCGTCAATATAATCAACCCCAATTGCTTCGAGGATTTGCGCTTCAACAAAGTGGCCAATCCGCGATTTAGCCATCACAGGAATGGTGACTGCTTCAATGATGCCTTGGATCATTTCGGGGTCGCTCATGCGAGCCACGCCGCCATCCTTACGAATATCAGCTGGAACTCGTTCGAGCGCCATAACGGCGACTGCGCCAGCTTCTTCAGCAATTTTAGCTTGGTCTGGAGTAACCACGTCCATAATCACGCCGCCCTTGAGCATTTGGGCCAAGCCGACTTTAGTGGTAAATGTTGAAGTTTCCATTGCAATTCCTCTGGTGGATTGATGATTTTGAGTGTCGTTTGATTAGACAGGCGCTATTGTACCATGGCTGATTGTGACAATCGATCAACATTACGGGGGGACAAAGGGGGACAATAGCCCATGATCAGCAATTTTGACGGCGCAAGGTAGCCTATGGTACGATCAGCCTAATCAATCATAAATTGCTATTCAAATCTTGTGCAAACAGTTGGGGGAAATCCGGTGCAAATCCGGTGCAGTCCACGCTACGGTAAGCCTTTGGCTAAGCCCGAATACCCATTGAATAGTTGATTTCTGGGTTGGCTTGCGTTGGCACAAGCACAACCAACGCGTTGTTATCTGTTCCTTAGCCAACTGGCTAAGGTTTTTTTGATTTAGGAGGCACCCATGCTCCGACGAGCAGCCATCCATCGCTGGTTATTGGTTTTAGTGGCGCTATTTGTGGCCATGCCAGTTGCGGCGCAAGCCCCGACTGAAGGCGCAAAAGCTGGCGCGTGGATTGTCACTCAAGCTCAAGCCGATGGCAGTTTTCCTGGCTTTGGTTTGGGCGAAACCGCCGATGCCGTCTATGCTTTAAAGGCAACTGGTTTGAAAGTTGAAATCAACGTTCAAAGCTTTATCGAAAAAAATGCTAGTGCAATTGCCGCTAAGCCTGGGGTTGCCGCCAAGTTTGTGTTGGCCGAATTGTTGCTGGGCAACAATCCTCGCGCCGTTGCTGGTGTTGATTTAGTCGCTGCTGTAACTGGCAGTTACAAAGCCGATAGCGGCATGTATGGTGGCGATGTTACGACCCATGCATTGGCGTTGTTGGCCTTGAACGCGGCAGGTGCGCCCGTCGAAAACAAAGCGATCAACACCTTAAATTCAGTGCAAATTGCTGATGGTTCGTGGTCGTTCAGCGGCGATACGACTGCTGGTGCCGGCGATACCAATACCACGGCTTTGGTCGTTCAAGCCTTAGTCGCGGTTGGTCAAGGCAAGAGCGAAGTTGTTACCAAAGCGATGAGTTACTTGCAAACGCAACAAAATAGCGATGGTGGATTTCCCTATTCGAAGGCTTCGAGCTATGGTAGCGCCACCGATGCCAACTCAACCGGCTTGGTAATTCAAGCGATTGTGGCAACTGGTGGTAATCCAACTGCTGCACCTTGGGCCACGGCAACTGGAAATCCCTTGAGCGCCTTGTTGAGCTTGCAAAATGCCAGCGGCGCATTCCGCTACGATGCAGCAACACCGGATGATAACGCCTTTGCGACCTATCAAGCCACACCTGCCTTGTTCTATGTGACCTATCCTTTGACCGCCTTGGTGACAGCACCCCAACCAACCGCTGTGCCAAGCACACCTGTGGCAACCGCTACCCCCAAACCAAACACCCCAATTACCTTGCCCGACACTGGCACACCTGCATTACCATTATGGCCAGTGGTGATTGTGTTTGGCTTGGCTTGTATTGTGGCTGGTTTCCGTTTGCGCCGCGTCGCTTAAACTGTTATTCCCTCACCCCATTTATCGAAAAAGCCCCTCGCCCGCCGCAGTGGGCGAGAGGTTGGGGTGAGGACATTCTTTACCAAATAGGAATCAATCTCATGGGTCGTTTGTTGGTTGTGGTGGTTACGCTGGTTTTATTGCTACTTGGCAATTTGGCTCAATCGATTGCTGCTCAAGGCGATGGGCATCAATATCATGCGGCGGTGGTCGTGCAATATGCTTCCGGCGCGGTCGATGCTCGTTGTGTTGGCTTTGATCAAGAATCAATTAGTGGCTATGATGCTTTGCTCGCAGCAGGTTTCAATGTGGTGGCCGAAGGCTCATCAATGGGAGCAATGGTTTGCTCAATTGATAGCGTGGGCTGCGATTATCCCAATGAATCGTGTGCCTGCAAATGCCAAGGCGGCGATTGCACCTACTGGGCCTATAGCCATTTGCTCGATGGTGTTTGGCAATATTCCAAGCTTGGCGCTGGCTCATACAAGGTACGCGATGGCGCAGTTGAAGGCTGGGCTTGGGGTGGTGGCAGTGTCGAGCGTGGCTCCACGCCGCCCGTGATCAGTTGGGGCGATGTTTGCGCGGCGCAAGCAGCACCGGTAGCAACCGCCATTCCCGCAACTGCCACCAGCGAACCAACCGCCATTCCCGCAACCAATACTTTAGTTCCAGCAACAATTCAGAGTGTAGCAACCCTCACCGCTAGCCCAACCAGCGAGGCTATTGCAACTGCAACCCAATTTGAACCAAGTGCAACTACAAAAGCCGCAAGCCCAACTATTGCGGCTAGCGCAACAACAGCGCCAACCAAGCAGGCAACTGCCAGCCCCAGCCTTACGCCCACTGCGACGCTGACGATCGTGAGCACACCAAATGTTGAGGCCAGCAGTAGCGGCTCAGCAATTCCAATCAATTATTTGATTTTTGGCTTGATTTTGCTGGCCTTGGCTGGCGGCGGCATTTGGAAGCGCCAGAGCAAGCGATGAGTGCTGAAATCTATCAACCAACTGCTGGCCGTGCCCGCGAGGCTTTGACCAAAACTGCTCCGCCAGCGGCCAACAAGGAATGGGTCAGCCCAGTTAGCCAACGTCAGCGCCGCATTGCCCGCCCATGGGAAGGCGGCCATAGTTTGGCGTGGGTTGCTTGGCTGGTCGCCGCCTTGGCGTGTATCGGCCAAACCGATCAACCGCTCTATTTGATTTTGATTGGGGCGGTGACGTTGTTGGTTTGGCAGAGTTGCGCCTTGGATAGCCCGTTTCAGGCAGTGGTGCGGGTGATGTTGCAACTTGGAGCGGTGCTATTTGGCTTTAATGTGCTATTTAGCGTGATTACCGCCAGTGTGCTGCGCGGCCAAACGGTGCTGTTTGAATTGCCAAGTTGGCGCTTGCCGCAACTGCTTGGTGGCATTCAACTGGGCGGAATTATTACCGCTGAGCAATTGGCAAGTGGTGCTGTGCGTGGGCTACGTTTGTGGACATTGTTGCTGGTGGTCGGCACATTCAACGCCTGTGTTAATCATTATCGCTTGTTGCGGCGCACGCCCCAAGGCTTTTTCCAATTGGGCTTGGTGCTAACCATTGGCCTAGCGTTTGTGCCTCAAACCCTGTTGCGCTTGCGGGCAATTCGTGATGCCCAACGTTTGCGCGGCCATCGTTTTCGTTCGTGGCGCGATGCCTTGCCCTTGTTTGTGCCCTTGCTCAGCGGCGGCTTAGAACAATCGCTGACGCTGGCCGAAGCCATGGAAGCCCGTGGGTTTGGCCGCGCTCAACGTGGTCGCATCGCGGCCTACTGGACCTGGCTTGGTTTGGCAGGCGTATTGTTGGTTTGTGCAGGCATCTGGATGTTGTTTTTCTATGCTAAAGCTAGCTTGGGCGCAATGGTAGCTTGGGTATTGTTGGCACTTGGCCTGATTGCCATGCTCAGTTATTGGTGTCAGGCCAATCGGCTAATTGTGCGCACTAGCTATCGCCGCGAACGCTGGACACTCCGCGCCACGAGTATTACGCTTTTGGCGATGGCTGCGCCGCTAGGGTTTTGGCTGGCACAGCGTTCTGGCAGCGCAATGTTTTATCGAATATACCCCAAATTAGCTTGGCCGCCATTTGAGCCATTGCTGACCCTGGCAATTTTGGCTTTGCTTGCGCCGTTATTGTTCAAGCCTAGCGCTCGCTAAATGAAACAATTGCCTGCAATACCGCAGGGTCATTCGGAATCGTGTATTGAGTCCAATCGTCTTCAACCACAATATTGGGCTGCACACCTTTGGTTTCAAAATTACTGCCATCAGGCAATTTGAAGCCCTCTTGGGCCACCCACAAGCGTGAGCCATCCTCAAAATTATATTGAAAAATCGTTTCGGTATTGCCTTGGCTGGCTTGACCCAGCACCAAAGCTCCGTTAAATTGCAGCGTTCCGGCCAACACTTCAGCATACGAGGCACTATCTTTGTCGATTAGCACCGCTAGCGGCACTTGTTTCAGCTGCTCATACAACAGGCCAGGTTTAACATTTAACGGATATAACTTTTCCTGACTATAGAAATTGCCAACCTCACCGCTGACAAATTGGCCCAAAATGCCTTCAAGCACACTACGCCAGCCACCGCCGTTGGATCGCAGATCCAAAATCAGGCCATCAAGTGGCTGCGGATCGGCGATCAATTTGCTCAGTTCGCTGACAACTTGGGTATGCATATCGTCGGCCCACAAGCTGGGAATTAGCACATAGCCAACGGTTGGTGCATTGGGCAAGCGGCGGCCTGATGGCGTAATTTTGCCAACCACCGCCCGCCGCGTTATCAGCAACTCTCGTGGGTCGGCTTGCGGTGTTTGAATTGTCAGCCGCACTTGGCTGCCTTCGGGGCCACGAATTTGGTCGGCATTGGTAAACGGCTGGCCTTCGACGGCGGTAATGCGATCGCCGCGCATCAAGCCCGCCGCTTGGGCTGGGCTATCAGGGAAAACCAAGGTAATAAAGGCGGCATTTTCTTCGTGAATTGTTAGTACACCGATGCCAACATAGCTATCGGTTCCGCTGGCCACGGCATCTTCATAAACTGCTTCGACTGGTCGGGCAAAGCGCGAATGTTGATCGTTGAGTTTGGCGACCATGCCTTCTAAAATTGTGTAGAGCGTTTCATCATCGGGCGCAGCCTGCACTTGCGGCTCGATTTCAGTGCGCACGGCGGCCCAATCCACGCCATTAAAATCGGGATATAGATAATGTTCATTGACCGTTTGCCAAACATCATTGAACAAAGCTAGCCGTTCGGCGGGACTCATCGGGGTTGTCGCGGTTGGCGTAGCTTGCGCTAGCTCAAGGGTTGGGGTTGGCGCAAGGCTTGGCTGGGCGGTTGGGCTAGGCAAGAATGTTGGGGTCGCCAAGGCTAGCGGAGCCGTGGTCGCGGTCGGGGTTGGTGGCACAGTTGGTGTGGCCGCCCAAGGCAATTGTGCAGTACAGCTAGCGAGCAATCCAATTCCCAGCAAAAGCAACCAACGATAACGCATAACCACCCCAAATTAAGCATAAGCCGCTGTAAACTGCCCACAAGCAGCTCAGCGGCTTACGGTAGAACGATCGATTTAAACCATCAAGAGCATTTGTTCGACGATTTGGGCAGCTCGTTGCAGTTGCACAATCGGAATAAACTCATCGACCGAGTGAATATTTTCGTAGCCAATCGCTAAGTTGGCAGTTTCGATGCCATTATTGCTGATAATGCTGACATCGCTGCCGCCGCCAGTAACCACCAACGAAGGCTCAAGCCCAATCGCCCGAATCGCTTGATTGAGCAATTGCACAATTTCAGCATCGGGGGCTAGCACGCTAGGCCCATAATGTTGTTTGTGTTCGATTTCAACCGTCGCGCCAAATTTAGCGGCGGATTGCTCGAAGGCATTGCGCATAATTTGCCATTGGGCATCGAGCTTGGCTTGGTTGCGCGAACGAGCCTCGCCTTTGACCACAACTGAATCGGGCACGATATTGTTAGCTTTGCCGCCATGGATCGAGCCGATATTGGCGGTGGTTTCGTCGTCGAGCCGACCCAAAGGCATGGCTGCAATCGCATGCGCAGCCACTTCAATCGCGCTGATGCCTTTTTCGGGGGCAACCCCAGCGTGGGCCGAAACCCCAGTAATCGTCGCGGTAAACGAATCGTGGGCGGGTGAACCAATACAAATCGCCCCAACATCGCCATTTAAATCGAAGGCCAAGCCTTGTTTGGCTTGCAGCTTGCTATAATCGAGCGCACGAGCGCCATACAACCCTGTCTCTTCTTGCACCGTAAATACCAACTCGATTGCTCGATGTGGCTGGCCTGATTCTAAAACTGCTTGAATGCCTTCGAGAAATGCGGTAACGCCCGCCAAATCATCAGCACCCAAAACGGTATCGCCAGCGCTGTAGATATTGCCATCGCGGATCACGGGCTGCTTGCCATGACATGGTGCAACGCTATCCATATGGGCATTCAACAACAATGGCGAGCCTACACCAGCCAACCGTGCAATCACATTGCCAATCGCATCCTGCTCGCAGTCAAGGCCCAAAGCTTGGCAGCGCTCGATTAAGTGAGCAGCCATGGCCGCTTCTTCACCAGATGGATTATCGATCCGAACCAAAGTACAAAACGTATCGAGCAGACGCTCTTGATTGATAGCCATGAAAAATCCTTCAAAAAAACGCTTATGGATTGATTTCCAATGCTGCCGACATGACAATCCCTGCCAACGAACCGCCAACACTGGTACCTTCGCCACCATTCTCAACCATCACAGCCACCGCATATTTGGGGTCTTCCAGCGGAGCCAACGAGATAAACCAAGCATGCGGCGCACCAAGGGGATTTTCGGCTGTGCCCGATTTGCCGCCAACGCTATAGCCTGGCACACCAGCCACCGTCGCCCCCGACCAACCTTGCTCAACCACCGCCTTCATCGAAATCCGAATGCGTTGTGAAACTTCAACACTCATTGGATCGCCGATTTTACGGGGGCGGGCTTGATACAACTCGCCGCCTTGGGGCGTGGTCACCCGTTCGACCAAGTAGGGCTTCATCATATCGCCGTTATTACCGATGGATTGGGTGATCATCGCCATTTCGAGTGGGGTGACCAACAAACGACCTTGGCCATAGGCAGTGTCGGCAATTGCCACGGGCTGACTCCACCATTCGTCGCCATCTTCGCCGCCATAGAGTTGGCTGGGCGCTGAAGGTAAATCGGTCAAATCGCCAGTGTCGGGCAATTCATCGGCGGGGTAAATATGAAAACGCCGCGCTTGATCTTCGAGCAAGTTACGCCCATCGCCTTGCAAGCGAATGCCATATTGGGCAAAAGCTGTATTACACGAAAAGGCATAAACCCCATCAAGCCCAAACTTTTCGCCAAACTTCTGCGCGATATAACCAGCCTCATCGTCAACCGCATTGACCACTGGCACGCTTACGCCCTCTTGCGGGAAAAGCTCATTGGGGCAGGTGATGTCTTCTGGCTTGCCAACCTCAGGGTTATTCAGCACCCCAATTGCAGTTACCGTTTTAAAGGTCGAGCCTGGAGGATATTGGCCTTGCGTTGAGCGAAACACGAGAGGCCGTGATTCATCGCTGATCAACGAGTTCCAATAATTAACCACCCGATCGCTTTCTGCCGCATAATCTTCGGCATCAAGCCGCAAAGTTAATTGCGAAGGATCAAAGCTGGGCGTGCTAACCATCGCCCGAATCGCGCCAGTTTTGACATCGATCACCACGACCGAACCAACCCGCCCATCGAGCGCCTTGAAGGCTCGATCTTGTAATTGCGCGTTGATCGTCAGTTGCACGTTATTGCCTTCGCGCGGGCGGCTAAACAGCTGATTTTGCAAATTTTGCCAGCTATTGCCTTTGCCACCAGCCAAATACTCGTTATAGCTACTTTCCAAGCCATACAAGCCATAGATGCTGCTGACATAGCCCAGAGTATGGCCAAAAGCCCGCATATCGTATTGATTGGCAATTGGGTAGGTGCGATACGAACGATTATCCGAAACGATCACATTTTCAGCGAGCGTTACCCCTTGCGAATCGAAAATTGCGCCGCGCTTGATCCGATTAGTGCTACGAACGAGCCGAATATTGCTAATAATGTTGCCATCGTCCTCGGCAACCACCCGATTATAGATTTCATCGGCGCGAATCACTTGGGTACGCAGCAATTGCAGCGTCAACATCGTAAAACCGATGATCATAAACAAGGCTAAGTTTTGGGTTGCAGTATAAATCCCAGTGGCGCGTTGGGTGCGAATCGGCCAAATCGCAAAACCACCTAGGATGGTCGCGATCCATAAACATGGCAACCAATATTCTTCTTTCGACCATGGCACCATTCCATAGATAATCAAGCCAACCGCGATTAACCCTGCAAGTGATTTCAAGAAACGCTGCATGCGACCGCTCTCCTGTAACCAAAACGTAGTGTCATTATAAAGCTAAATGGGCTAGTCGCAATGAAAGGGGGATGAGGGATGAAGGATGAGGGATGAAGAATATAGATCCATAAGGCTTTTGGCTAAAAAGGAAGCTTCGTGCTCTTCGTGCCCTTCGTGGATCAAAAACTCCCGATCGCCGACAATCGATCCCCAATCTTGCGGTACTATAGCTAGCTAGTTGCTAGCAATCGGCAAGCACTGATGTGGCAACTGATTAGCTCGTTGGAATCTAGTAAAGGTGGTGCGTGATGGCAATCGTTAGTTTAATTTTGGTGGGCTTGGTGGCGGTCGAACACATTTATATTTTGTATCTTGAAATGTTTGCTTGGACGCAGCCGCGCACCATGAAATCGTTTGGTTTAACGCCAGAGTTCGCCCAACAATCCAAATCGTTAGCAGCCAATCAAGGCTTATACAATGGATTTTTGGCGGCTGGCTTAATTTGGGGCTTGGTACATCCCGATACCGAGTTTGGCTTACAGATTCAACTCTTTTTCGTGATTTGTGTGGTCGTGGCAGCAATTTATGGTGGATTGACCGCCAAACGCTCAATTTTGTTCGTTCAAGGTGGCCCGGCAATTGTGGCGTTGGTGGCTTTGCTCATCCACATGTTTGTTTAATTACTTAGAAAATCTTTAAGTTTTCTTCATTATTGTTTGGTATGCTGCTTGGGCGGTTTTATGCACAAGGAGGCATTCCCATGGATAACGACGATCAACCAGTTGGCCGGATTTTGAGTCGGCGCGAGGTGCTCAAGCTGTTTGGGTTGGCTGGTTCGGCGGCGGTAATTGCTGGTTGTAGTACTGAGGTTGCGCCAACTGCAACGACTGTCGCTCAAGCAAGTGCGCCAACTGCCACAGCTACCAGCGCCGCAACCAATACTATTGCTGAGGCGGCGACGGCAACTGCTGCCGCAACCAGCACTGCCGAAGCAACGGCAACAAGCGAGGCGGTGGCGGCCTTACCAAGTTGTATTGTGCGCCCTGAGTTAACCGAAGGTCCATATTTTGTTGATGAAAAACTCGAACGCTCGGATATTCGCTCTGATCCGAGCAATAATGCGGTTAGCGCAGGCACCCAATTGGATATTAATGTGGTGGTGAGCCAAATTGGGGCAGGCACATGTACGGCATTAGCTGGAGCAATTGTCGATTTGTGGCATTGTGATGCTGATGGAGTCTATTCCGATGCAACTGACCGTAGTTTCAACACTGTTGGTCAGAAATTCTTGCGTGGCTTTCAGCGCACCGATGCCAGTGGCCTCGCCAAATTTACCACAATTTATCCGGGCTGGTATCAAGGGCGGGCAGTACATATTCACTTTAAAATTCGCACCGACGAAGGCTATGAGTTTACTTCTCAATTTTTCTTCGACGAAAGCTTGACTGATGTGGTGCATGCTCAAGCGCCCTATGTGGACAAAGGCGTGCGCACCTTACTCAACGATGGCGATGGAATCTATCAAGAAAGCGGCGGCCAAACAATTTTGACGGTTGCACCAAGCGCTCAAGGCTATAGCGCCACCTTTGAGATTGGTTTGCAAATTTAGATTTTTAACCACGAAGAACACGAAGCGCACAAAGCTCGATCGGATGGTTCGCTGAGATTTGGTGGTCATTCAGTCAGCACCGATTGAGATTTTTAACCACGAAGGACACGAAGAGCACAAAGCTCGATTGAATGGTTCGCTGAGATTTGGTGGCCATTCAGTCAGCACCGTAACCAAATATTCGTGACCTTCGCGTTCTTCGTGGTTAATTTTCATCCCTCATCATTCATCCTTCATATTTTTTAACGGGGTTGACATTTCAGGCAGGCTTAAGCATAATTGCCGATGGTACGATCCCGTAGCTCAGGTGGATAGAGCAACAGTTTCCTAAACTGTGTGTCGCGCGTTCGAGTCGCGCCGGGGTCACCAAATATTAAACAACCACGAAGCCTTGACGCTTCGTGGTTTTTGTTTAGGAGTACGTAGGATGGATCTGAGTCTGTGGGCGAAACTCAATGGAACGTTGATCAATGTGGCGACCGTGGCACTTGGCACAGGCTTAGGCTTAGCGTTGCGTGGGCGTTTACCCGAACGCATGCAAACAGTCATTATGCAGGCGCTAGGCTTGGTGACGATCTTTATTGGCTTATCGATGGCTGGCAGCATGAACAAGGCTGGAGCAACCTTACAAAGCACAGCCCAAGCAACTCAGCCAATTGTGGTCGATGGAGTGGTGATTGGCTTGGTTGGTTTGGTGGTTGGTGGTTTGTTGGGGGAGTGGTGGCGAGTCGAGGAGCGTTTGGCTGCATTAGGAGATTGGCTCAAAGCCAAATTTAATGGGAGTGGACGCTTTACCGAGGGCTTTGTAGCAGCTTCATTACTGTTTTGTATTGGCCCGATGACCTTGATTGGTAGCATCAACAATGGCTTGATCGGCGATTCACAGCTGCTGATCATCAAAGCGGCGCTTGATGGCTTGGCGGCAATTGCCTTGGCTAGCAGCTTTGGGATTGGCGTGGGCTTTTCGATTCTGATTATTTTAATCTATCAAGGTGGGGTCGCGCTGGCGGCTGGCGCTTTAGCCACCATTTTGCCCAATCCAGCGGTCGATCCACGAGTGTTGATCATTACGGGAGTTGGGGGCTTGATGGTAGTTGGCGTGGGCATCAATCTGCTTGATCTGACCAAAATTCGCGTAGCTTCATTGTTACCTGCCTTGCTAATGGCTCCGCTGTTTCATTGGCTGATTAGTTTGCTTTAGATTCCCTCACCCCTCTCCCGCCCTGTGAGGCCTCACCATCATGAATGTCGGAACGCCCCTCTCCCGCCGCAGTGGGAGAGGGGTTGGGATGAGGCAACAATTATCTAGGCTTCGTGGAATGGCCAAGCGATTTCCATCAAGGCATCAGGGCCAGGCGGATTGATCCAGATTTCGCGCGGCGAATCGGAAACCACATAGCCATTGGCTTTGACCCAATCGCTGCCAGCATCGTAGCCCGCCAAAATATGCGGAAACTCGCACTGATCGCCGTGCATTGTCACAACTGCAACTTTACCAGCAGGCAAAATTCGCCCAACTATCTCGCCTTGCGACTCGACAAGCTGATCAACAGGTAAACAAACTTCAATCGGGCCATCATCATCGGCGTTAATCGTGCCGTGAAAAATACCAAACGCAGAGCCACGCACAACTAAATGATGGTCAGCGGCAAAACGTTCCATCGTGTGAAACGAATGAGCAATCACATTATCCAACTCGTTAACAAACGTGCGTTTGGTGATGCTGAGGATGGGCTGATCGGCTTGTTGGCGGACAGTTACTTCAAGACTCATACAAACTCCTTCTTGACGAATTAACCCGAGGATGAGGTTTTGGGCACGACGGGCTTGGATTGCCTGCAACTCGACTGAACGAATGTAGCGGCTAAGCAAAATCTCGGCATCTTTAGCGGAAGCATTAATTAATTGGCGAATCGTGGCAAGTGGCATGTTGATTTGGCGCAACATGCCAATCAAGCGAGCAGTGGCCAGTTGCTCAGCCTGATAATAACGATAGCCAGTCTGTGGATCAACATAGTGAGCCGCTAAGATGCCTAATTGATCGTACATCCGCAAGGCTTTGAGCGATAGGCGAGTTGCTTCGGCAAAGCTACCAATTGAGATACGCTGTTCGTTCATAGCGCTAGTATAGGGTCATCCCCAAGGGCAGACACAAGGGTGAGTTTTGTTGGGCAACAAAAAAGCCGAAGTAAGCAACTTCGGCCTTTGATTTGAATTGAATGCAGATTTAGCGTTGGCGGGTATTATTTTCGACTGGCACATACACCGGAACCCGTTCGCCGTAGCGATAGGGTGGTTGATAAATGCGCCGAGCTGGTTTGGTGCGCACGGCAAACTCTGCGCCGCCAGCAGCAAACGACAAACCCATAAATAAGGTTGGTGGCACTAACTCAATCGCCCCAATACTCATCCCCTTAACATCGAGCGAGGTTGTAAAAAAGCGTTGAAAAAGTGGGCTTAGCTTAGGGGTAAGTGCGCCAGCAATGGTTAATGCCAAGAAAATACTGGTACTTGACAACATATCGAGGAAAGCAACCATGCCAAGGCCGATCGAAGCAACAGTCAGGAAACAAAAACTCAAGGCCGTTGCACAACGACGATAAATCGCCATCGAGCGTTCGCCGCGTTGCAGGCGTAACAAGCCTTCACGAGCAGCATCAAGCAGCAGGGCTGGGTCAATCGCGGCGCGAATGCGAAAGCCTTCGGTTGTCGCACAGCCATCGACCAATTGCGAGCCATAGCGCTCTTCGAGCACATTGACCGTGGCATGCTCGATTGCGTGATTACGCCGCACAGCCACACCTTGCCACAATTGATTGAGTTGACGGGGGACATTTAACAATGACCAAATTGGCTGACCGAAGAACCAGAAGATGACTGCCAACGCACCAAATAATCCCGAAAAAATCATTAATCCATGCATAGGCTTTCCTTCCCGTGGCAGTTAACAAGCTGTAAAGTACCAATAAAAGCAGCGTATCACGCCACTGAGTAGCCGTCAAGGCAGACATAAGTACTTTACGCTATACGACCCTATTTGGTTCCGTTCACCCTTGCGAAATTTTCGCGTACAATGGTTGCGATTGTGCTCGGAGGAACCTGTGGGCTATCAATTAACTCCTGAAGTGGTTCGCGGAACCCGTGACCTTTTTGCCGCTGCCGTTCACCAACGTCAGGCGCTGATTCAGACATTAACCGCTACGTTTGATCAAGCTGGCTATGACCCAATTGAGTTGCCATTGCTTGAGCATCGTGAGTTGTATTTAAAGAAATCTGGTGATGATCTCATCGCCAAATTGTACCATTGGAATCAAGGTGGCCGTGATTTGGCCTTGCGCCCTGAATGGACAGCCTCGGTCTTACGAGCAGTCATCAGTGGCATGGGCGATGCGCCGATTCCCTTACGCTTGCGCTACGCTGGGCCGGTGTTTCGCTACGAACGCCCACGTCGCGCGACCTATCGCCAATTTACCCAAGTTGGCATCGAATTAATCGGTGCACCTGGCCCGTTAGCCGACGCTGAAGCCCTTGGTTTGGCTGTCACTGGCCTGCGCGAACTAGGCATTCAGCAATGGACATTAACCATTGGCCATATTGGTGTGATTAAGACGTTGCTCAATAGCCTCGGCTTACCCGAACGGATCACGTCGGCGCTTACCTGGAGCCTCGAACGAATTCGATCCAAAGGGCTTGATGCGGTTAAACAACAATGGCGCGACGATGACGACGATCTGCCAGTTGATTTAGCCAGCCTAGCCCACCTCGCCGACCAAGATCTTGAGACGCTGTTGTTGCGCGTATTACCCAGCCTTGGGGTGCGCCTCGATAGCGGCGGGCGTGAGCCACAAGCAATTATTCAACGCTTGGTGCGCAAGTTGCGCCGTGGCGACGATGTGCTTAATCTTGACCGCGCATGGCAGTTGCTTTCAGCCTTGACCGCTGCCCGTGGCCCAGCATCAGTTGTGATGCAACAGATGCGTGAGCTATGCCAAGAATATACGGTTGCACCCGACGCTTTGGATGAGTTGCAAACCAGCCTGACCTTACTTGAGGCATATGGCGTGCCAGCAGATCAGATTGTGCTGGATTTTGGCATGGGTCGTGGGTTGCACTACTACACTGGCCTGATTTTCGAGATCGATGGCGCTGATGGCTTGCAACTCTGTGGCGGTGGCCGCTATGATGATTTGGTTGCGGCGCTTGGTGGGCGAGCAACGCCCGCCGTTGGCTTTGCCTATGGCCTCGAACGAATCGTCGCGGCAGTTGCGCCAGCCGAAATTACCCCAGTTAAGAGTGTGTTGGTGGTTGGCGATGATCATGGCTTGGTAATTCAGGCAGCAGCAGCATTACGCCAACAAGGCTATCGTACGGCGGTTGATTTGCGCCAACGTTCGTATGCGGCCAATTTAAATGATGCCCGTCGGCGTGAGATGAGCCATTTAGCCTTGGTCAGTGTTGATGGCATTCAACTGCGCGATTTAAATGAACAGAAAACCCAATGATTGTGCTACACTACGCGGAGCATATTAAAAGGTAGGAATGGCAATGTTTGAGCAATTAGATCAAATTGAAAAAGAGGCCGCAGCGGCCTTAGCCAGCGTCCAATCGCTTGACGATTTGGCTGCATGGCGTACCCAATGGACTGGCAAAAAGGGCGCGTTGGCCCAAGCCAGTCAATCAATCGGCAAGCTCGACCCCAAAGATCGGCCAGCCTTTGGCCAACGCTTTGGCGCAATCAAGCAAGCCCTAAGCGAACAAGAAATCACTTTAGAAGCGCGTTTGCAAAGCGCGGCCTTGCATCAAGAGCTTGAAGAAGATGCGGTTGACATTAGTTTACCGGGGCGAGCCGCCAATATTGGCCGTTTGCACCCCAGCACTCAATCGCTGCGCCGAATTCAGCATATTTTTGCTGAAATGGGCTTTCAAGTCTGGGAAAGCCGCGAAGTCGAATCCGATGAGTATAACTTTGAATTGCTCAATATGCCGGCGCATCACCCAGCTCGCGATATGTGGGACACGTTCTATGTGCAATCCGACGATCCTCATCAAAAGGTCGTGTTGCGCACCCACACCTCGCCCGGCCAAATTCATGTCATGCGAACGTTGAATCCTGAGCCAATTCGGGTGATTTTGCCTGGTAAGTGTTATCGCTACGAGCCAGTCAGCGCCCGCTCCGAGATGATGTTCCATCAGGTTGAGGGCTTGGTAATCGGCAGAAACATTACCATGGCCGATCTCAAAGGTACATTGGCCAACTTTGCTCGGCGCATGTTTAAGGATGATGTGAAAGTGCGTTATCGGCCTTCATACTTCCCTTTCACTGAGCCAAGCGTCGAAGTCGATATCGAATGCTTCATTTGTGGTGGCGAAGGCTGTCGAATTTGCAAAAAGAGCGGCTGGCTGGAAATTCTGGGCGCAGGGATGGTGCACCCAACCGTCTTGCGCAACGGCGGCTATGATCCTGCTGAGTGGAGCGGCTTTGCCTTCGGGATGGGGCCAGAACGCCAAACCATGCTGCGCTACGACATCGACGACATTCGCTGGTTCTTCTCCAACGATGGTCGGTTCTTGGAACAATTCGGTTAATTCTCCAATCGGCGCTGAATGGCCTCATTCAGCGCCTTGCTTCAATGCCTGCATTACAACGCTTCCGCTATCATTGGCCTTTGCTGCTCCTACTGCTGGTGTATTGCACGCTAGCAGTCTGGTGGAGTACCCGCATTCCCTTGGGCGAAGGCCCAGATGAGCCAGGTCATGCCGAATATGCCCTATTTGTGGCCCGCAATAATCGCCTGCCCGACCAGCGTTTGGGCGATGTACCAGGCGAAGGCCATCAGCCACCGCTAGCCTATTGGTTGATGCAACCATTAGCTCGCTCGGTTGCGGTCGAAGATCGAGTAGTGATTCTAGCGAATAATCATCGCTGGATTTGGGCTGGGGGCAAGGAGCCAGCCGCCTTTGCCTGGCGCTCGATCGACCGACCACCCTACCAAGCCGATGTGTTGGTATGGCATCGTTTGCGTTGGTTTTCAATTGGCTGTGCTGCCCTGACGATTATTGTGGGCTATGCGATTGGCCTGCGGTTGGGCTTGAGTAAGGCCTTGGCAACCTTTGCCGCCAGTTTGTTGGCGTTTTGGCCCCAACTGCTATTTCACTCAGTTTTAGTCTCGAATGATCCATTGCTATGGCTGTTGTGTGCTGGCTTGTTATGGCTGTTGCTTGAGCCGAATCCTCAAGCGTGGTGGCCATGGGCGGTTGGCGCAATGCTTGGGGCCGCATTGCTGACCAAACAAAGTGCAGTGCTGCTGATTCCATTGATTGGGCTGCGGCTTTGGCAATTGCGCCGCTCGCTCAACATCTGGCCTGCGCTTGGCGGGATAAGCCTGAGTAGTACAGCAATAGCAGGTTGGTGGTATGTACGCAATTTGCTACTGTATGGCGACCCATTTGGTTTGGGCTTGTACAAAGGCGAATTTAGCAGCCCAACCTTTTCGCCATGGAGCTTGCACGATTGGGGCGAGGCCATGCATGCCTTGGGCAGTTCGCTGATTGCCCGCTTTGGCTGGATGAGCGTGGCCGCGCCGCAATGGCTGTATTGGTTATTAGCAATTTGGCTTGGCTTAGCAATTTTAGGCATTCGACGCTTCCGGATCGATCAACGTTGGCAAATCGCTTGGGCACTGGTTGGCTTGGCCTTTGCTTGGACATTTGCTTTTGCAGTGTTGAG
Organism: Chloroflexota bacterium; assembly: GCA_020161265.1. NCBI lineage: Bacteria > Bacillati > Chloroflexota > Chloroflexota bacterium. The sequence continues at coordinate 38,144 of JAIUOC010000011.1, forward strand.
CGGTCAAGTTGGTTGGCAAGCCCGTTTCTTGTTTCCGGCGGCTCCAGTGGCGGCGTGCGCTTTGGCGATTGGGCTTGAGCGCAGCGTCAAAACGGCGGCTTGGCTCTTACCAGCGTTATTAGTAACCATGGCAGTGGGTTTGCCAAATACCGTGATCAGCGCGGCCTATCCCTATTTGGTGGTTGAGCCACAGCCAGAGCGGCCAGTTTTGGCCTTGTGGCGGCCCGACACGGCCAATCCGATTGAATTACGCGGCATTTTGCTGCCGCCAACCGCCAAAGCAGGCCAACCATGGCTGGTCAACACGTTGTGGCGAGCGGTTGGCAAGCAAGATCGCAAATGGTCGTTGTTTGTGCATTTGGCCGAGATTGGCAGCAAAGATGAGAGTTTCGCCTTCGATGTGCAGCCGCAAGATGGGGTTTGGCATTCGCTGCGCTGGACACCTGACGATTGGTGGGAAGATCTGCTGACAATCAATATTCCTAGCGATTTGGCTGCTGGCGAGTATGAAGTGCGGATCGGCTGGTTTGATGAATTTGGCGATTGGAGCCGCGCCGGAGTTTGGAGCCAAACTGGCATCTTGCTTGGCGATTATGCGGTTGTAGGCAAAGTTGTGGTTGAGTAGTAAGCTTTAAATAGAAACCCCTCTCGGATCTCCCTAAATTAAGCCAAATCCATTGATTATGCACTCAAGTGCACATAATCTGGCACTTGGGTGCTAGCGCAGGCAACTACAATCCAAGCACCGAGGATAGCTTGATTGCGAGGAAATTGTATGACCCGCCAACAACAGCTTGCGCTGTATCTTTTGCCCGTGGCGTTTGGGCTAGCGCTGATTGCCGATTTACTAGGCTTATTCCACCAATTATGGGGCATTAATTTTGTGCTCTGGACGCTGCTCTCAAGTGGCGCAATCGTTGGCTTGGCATTTAAGCAAGCCCAAGCCTTGCCCAAAGAAACCTGGCTTTGGCTCGCCGTCGCCAATCTAGCAAGTTTGGGCTTTGTGGTGCGCGATAACGAGCCAATTTTGGTTTGGCTGGGCTTCTGCTGGGTCTTGGCCTGGATGCTCATTTTCAGCCAGCCCTACCGCGCTCATTGGCAATTGGCCTCAATTCGCGGCTGGATTGTGTCGGGCGTGGTCACTGGATTTGGGGCAGCGTTTGGTAGCTTTGCTGCATCGATCCATCTGCCATTGCGGGTGGGCAATTTCACCAGCGCCAAATTACGGCCAATTTTGATTGGGCTAGGCTTAGCTTTGCCATTGTTGTGTGTGTTTGGCGGCTTGTTTGCCTCAGCCGATGCAGTATTTGAAAATATCTTCGCCGATTTGTTTAACTGGAATTTGGATTGGCTGTTTGAGCATGTCTTTGTGGTGATGTTTGGCACTTGGGCGATTTTGGGTTGTGGCTGGATTTTATTTGCCGCGCCAAAACCAGATATTTCCTTGAGCCAACGTCCAGGCTTATTCAACATTGGCAAGATCGAAGTTGGCATCATTTTGGGCTTGCTGAATGCGCTTTTTGGCTTGTTTGTGTTGATTCAAATTCGCTATTTATTTGGTGGCGAACAGCAAATTGCCGAAGGTATTAGCTATGCTGATTATGCTCGCCGTGGCTTTTTCGAGTTGGTAACCGTGGCCTTATTGGTCTTGCCAACGTTGTTAGTTGGCAGTTGGCTGAGCGAACAACGGACTGAAGCCCAACCCTTGTTTCGAATTTTGGCCTTGGTATTATTGGTGCAAGTTGGAGTGGTGTTGGCTTCGGCTGTTTCGCGTATGCTGCTCTACATCGATGCCTATGGTTTGACTGAATCACGGATTCAAGCAACAGCCTTGATGATTTGGATTGTGCTGGTGGCCTTGTGGTTTGTGGCAACCGTGCTGCGCCAGCGGGGCCAATATTTCGCCAATGGTGCCTTGGTTGCGGCCATGCTGGTGCTCATTGGCTTGGTTTTGTTGAATCCCAGCAATTTGATTGTGCGCTACAACGCCAGCCATCGCGGCGTAGCCAGTTTTGATGGCTACTACATTGGCAGTTTGGCCGATGATGCTGATGCCGTGCCAGCGATCATCGAGGTGCTGCCTAACTTGCCTTCGGAGCAAAATTGCCAAATTGCCACGCTCTTATTAAATAATTGGCAAGAAAATAACGACGATTGGCGCAGTGCCAACCTCAGCCGTAGCAAGGCCCGTCAGGCTGTGCTGCAAAACGAACGAATGCTGACCGAAATGAGTTGTCCAATTGATCGCTCAATGTGATCTTGGTTGCTGGTGGTAAGTGGTACAATTGACCTTCGCTACCGCCCACACGTGGAGCACCAATCAGATCAATCTGGCAATTATTGCCAGCAGCACCAAATGGAGAACTAATTCGTATGCGAATGTCGAAACTTGCAACGAGTACCACCAAAGAAGCACCAAATGATGCCGAATTAATTAGTCACTCGCTGTTGGTGCGGGCTGGCTATGTCAAGCAACAATCAGCCGGAATCTACTCGTTGCTGCCGTTATGTGTACGCTCGACCCAGAAGATCTCGCAAATTATTCGCGAAGAGATGGATGCGATTGACGGCCAAGAGTTGTTGATGCCAGTGGTCACCAGCGCTGATCTTTGGCGCGAAACTGGTCGCTACGAAGGCGTAACCGAAGAATTGCTGCGCTTCAAAGATCGCAATAACAAAGATATGGTGTTGAACATGACCCATGAAGAAGTGGTCACCGACATCATGCGCCGCTACATCAAATCGTATCGCCAAATGCCCGTCATGGTCTATCAGATTCAGACCAAATATCGTGACGAGGCGCGGCCACGTGGCGGGATCATACGTTTGCGCGAGTTTACCATGAAGGATGCCTATTCCTTCCATGCCACAATCGAAGATCTCGACCAATATTATGAGCAAGTGCTCAATGCCTACAAGCGAATTTACCAACGCTGTGGCTTGCCGGTCGAAGTTGTACAATCTGACCCAGGCATGATGGGTGGCAAGATTGCTCATGAATTTATGGCGGTCACACCTGCTGGCGAAGATACCCTGATCTTATGTCCAAGCTGTGGTTATTCGGCCAATCGCGAAGTTGCCGTTGGAGCCAACCCAGCCTCAACTGCTGCGCTCGAAGCCCTAAGCCAAGGTGAAGCCAACACCAAAGATTTGGCTGGGCACTTTGGGGTTGCGCCAACTCGCGTCATTCAAATTAAGTTGTATAAAACAGCCGAAGGTGTGTTGGTGGTGACCTATGCCCCAGCAGGTCGCGAAATCAACCACATCAAATTGCAAAATGCCGTTGGCGCTGAATTGCAAAATGTCAGCGAAGCCGAATTGGCCAATTATGGTTTGAGCGGTTTTGCCAGCGTAGCTCCACGCAGCCTCAAGGCCAGCGAAAACGTGCGCATTTTGGTCGATAGCGCGTTGACGACCGAACGCAATTTGGTTGGCGCAGCTGGCAAAGCTGTCCACTACGATCTCAATTTGAATTGGGAGCGGGATTTCACAGGCGAAGTGGTTGATTTGACCGATGTGCTTGAAGGCCAGCCCTGTAGCCGCTGTGGTGAACCATTGACGATTGCCCGCGCAATTGAAGTTGGTAATATCTTCAAACTGGGCACCAAATATTCAGCCGCCATGAAATGTGTCTTCGCCAACGAAAAAGGCGAGATGCAACCAGCGATCATGGGTTGCTATGGTATTGGGGTGCAACGGATTTTGGCTTCGTTGATCGAAAAGTTCAACGATGCGCGTGGCATGATGCTACCAATCACGGTTGCCCCATATCAAGTCCATGTGGTTGGCACTGATTATCAAAGCAATGCTGAAACCAAAAGCGTCGCCGATCAACTGTACAGCGATTTACAAGCCCAAGGCGTAACGGTGCTGTTGGATGATCGCGATGTTAACGCTGGCAATAAATTTGGCGATGCCGATTTGATTGGCAACCCAATTCAGGTGATTATCGGCTCGCGTGGCCTGAAAAATGGTCAAGCCGAGGTCAAAATTCGCAGCACTGGCGAAACAACCATGGTTGCTTTGGCCGATCTGCTGAGCCATGTGTTGGGCGTGCGCCAAGCGATGTTTGCAAGCCTGAGCTAATTTTTGAGGGATCAGGGACTAGGATTCAGGGGTCAGTTTGCTCTGTGCCGCTACGTTAAATTCTAGTCCCTGACCCCCAGCCCCTGATCCCCGATCCCTACGTTCTCAAAAAACCACTGAACAACTCAACCAACTGCTGAGCTAGTTCAGTTTTAGCTTGGCGGCCAAAATCCCAGCGCTGGCCGTTGCGATGAAACACGGTTACGGCGTTATCGCTGGCCCCAAGCGCGGTACGGGCATCGTTGGCAACAATCGCATCAAGCCCTTTGCGCGTAAGTTTGGCTTGGGCATACTGCTCAAGATCGTGAGTTTCAGCAGCAAAGCCGATTTTTACAAAGCCAGTATGCTCTTTGAGGCTGGCCAGAATATCGGTGGTTTGGGTCAGTTGCAAACTCAGGGATTGTTCGGCTTGCTCAGTTTTTTTGATTTTATTATCGGCCACACTCACAGGCCGATAATCGGCGACCGCGGCAGCCATAATCAACAGATCGCAGCCTTGGTTAATTTCGTGATGCAAGGTATCGTGCATGGCGGCGGCGCTTTCGGCATAGATGTGCTGCGTGCCAAGCGGCGGGGTGGCACTAGCTGCGCCGATAATCAAGCGTACATCTGCGCCAGCATCACGGGCGGCGGCGGCCAAGGCAAAGCCCATCGCGCCCGATGAGCGATTGCCGATGAAGCGCACTGGATCGATCGCCTCGTGCGTTCCGCCAGCAGTGATAATCAACCGTTTGCCAGCTAATACCCCAAAACGCCGACCCAAGGCCAAACGAATCTCAGCCTCGATCTGATCGATCTCCGCTAGCCGACCAACCCCGACCATTGGCTCGGCCATACGCCCAGCAGTTGGGGGAATTATTTGGAAACCACGGCTTTGCAAGGTTGCAACATTGGCTTGGGTAGCAGGATTCGCCCACATATTCACATTCATCGCCGGAGCTAGCAAGATTGGCGCACGCGAAGCCAGTACGGTGGTGGTCAGCATATCATCGCTCATCCCCATGGCCAGCCGGGCAATTGTGTTGGCAGTGGCAGGCGCGATGATGATCAGATCAGCCCGATCGCCAATCGTCACATGGCCAATATCGGTTTGTTCGGAGAGTTGCCACATATCCGTATACACTGGGCGATGGGTTAATGCGCCAAAGGTCAAGGGTGTGACAAATTTGGTAGCTTCTTCAGTCATCACCACATCGACCAACGCCCCTGCTAGGCTCAAATTGCGTGCTAACTGCACGACCTTGTAGGCTGCAATTCCGCCTGTTACGCCTAGCACAATCCGCCGATCAACCAAGGTCATGGTAAATTCCTCAATGAGCTAAGGCTGGCCACTGTGCTAAGCTAAAACCGCAACAATGACCCGCCCTTGCAACCTATTTAAACAATGGCGTACCGAGCCATGTCGCTGCTTGTTGGCGTTGGCTAGCGCTTGGTTGGCTCACCAAGGTTAGGCTCAAGAAATCAGGGTTAGGTTGGCTGAATGTCACGGGCAAGTGCAATAATTCATCACGGCGAAAGAAGCTTAATTGCACGGTTGCGCCAATTGGATAATCGGCTAGCCGCTTATTCAAGCCATCTTCATCGATGCGCCAACCATCGAGCGCAATCAATTCATCGCCAGCAGCCAAACCAGCCCGATCAGCATCGCCGCCATCGAGCACATGGGTAATTTGCACCCGACCATCAACAGCTTTGCTGCGAATCCCAAGCTGGGGCCGTGGATTGCCTTGCGCATCACGATCTTTATAATTCCATTGCAATTGCAAGCCAACCGTGGCAAAGGCTTCGGCGTAGGGCAACTCGCTTAATCCATCGATATAATTGGCGAAATAGTCACTCCAATCGCTGCCTGTGAGTGCTTGCAAGGCTTGCTGCATGCCATCGGCTTCGGGAATCCCTGGGCCAGTGATTGGATACGTCCGATAGAGATAGCGAATCAAATCATCAAGCGATTGCTGACCATTGCTCCGTTCGCGCAATTGCATATCGAGCACCAATGCCGCCAACCCACCCTTGAGATAATACGAAACAGTGGTGTTTGGCGTTGATTCATCGGGTCGATAGAACTTGATCCAAGCATCGAATGAGGAACTGCTCAGACTATGCACCAAGCGGCCAGGAATATTTTGCAGGGTTGTAATATCATCGGCCAAGCGCTCAAGGTAGCGTTGAGGAGTCATCAAGCCTGCGCGAACCAACATCAAATCGGTGTAGTATTCGGTGAAACCTTCCATGACCCACAACAAACGGGTGTAATTTTCGCGGGTGTAATCGAAGGGGCCAAGCGGGGCAGCCCGTAGCCGTTTGACATTCCATGTATGAAAAAACTCATGGGCAATCAGGCCTTGAGCGCGTTCATAGGTTTTGCTAGGCTTGAAAACATGGCGTGGCAGCAAGAGCGAGGTTGAATTACGATGCTCTAAGCCACCGTAAGTATTGGCTCCAGCCAGCAGCACGATAAACAAATAATAATCATAGGGCAAATCGCCCCAGAAGGCATGCTCAGTTTCAACAATTTGCTTGGTGTCGGCCAGCACTTGCTCGATATCTTCGTTGCCATGACCCCAAACTACCACTTCGTGAGCTTTTTCGGCTACGTCAAAGCGATAACGGCGCAATTCGCCAACCTCAAACGGACAATCCATCAATTCATCTAAATCGTTGGTGCCGTAGCGACCATCGGCCAACTGCGGCAAGCCTGTGGCAATCTCCCAAGTGCTTGGTAGTTCAAGTCGCACGTGGTACTGACAATACTGATATTCGGGCAAATAAAGCAAGGTGGCGGCTGGCACGATATGCGCGTGAGTTGCATCGATGTGATTGGTACGCACAGTCAATTCATAGCCATAGACTTGATAGGTTACGGTGATCGCACTGGCTCCATTGGTTTGTACCTGCCATGTCAGGCGATCAGTTTTATGAATAGCCAGCGCTTGACCATCGGCACGAGCCTCGACAAAACGCAAATGGCGGGCATATTCACGGAGCAGATACGAGCCTGGTGTCCATGCTGGCAATTGCAACGACGTTTCAGAACCCGTTAAACCCTCAATCCGCAATGTAACGTTGATGATATGGCGTTGAGGTTGAGGAATCGCGAGGGTGTAATCAAGGACAACAGACACAGGCATACTCCTTTAATCGTTATCGGCAGCAACCGCATAGCCAATTGTGCTACCGGCAATCAAGAGACCAGCAGTGGTCAGCAACGGATCGTGTTTGGTGATAATCGCAATCACCAAGCCTAAAACACCCGCAAACCACGTGATCCGTGCAAGTAATAAAGCCTCACGGCGCATGAGCAGAACTCCTATAAAAGTGAGTCGCTATCAGTGTAGCTTAAAATAACCCATCCAACAAAGTGGATCAGGGGTCAGGGGCTAGGGGTCAGGGTTCAGGGGCTAGAATTAACCGCGAAGGACACGAAGATGAGGCTCTAGGCTGAAGGCTATGGGCTATCGGAACAATTGTTGGCATTTCCAACCAATCTCCGCTAGCCAAGCGACATGTCTCCTTCGTGCGCTTCGTGTTCTTCGTGGATCAATCGCCGCATAGCCACATAAATAACTGGAGCCTGCCCCCTTACAAACGCTATTTGCATATTTTGAATATCTGGTCTACGCTTGCAGCCTTGACATGCATTTTAGTGATCAACGATCAGCGATGATCTTGCGAATATGATGAAACGATACACGCTGCATACCTGCATCATTTTGGCGGTTGCTTTGGGCCTGCGCCTCGCCACCTGGTGGCTTTTGCCCTATAACGATTGGATCAGTGACGAAGGCGAATACTGGGGCGCGGCCATCTGGCTAGCGCAAGGCCGCGAATTTCAGTTTTTCGATAGCTGGATCTGGACGCGTCCGCCGCTGTATATTAGTTTTTTGGCGGCACATATCAAGCTTTTTGGCAATAGCGCGTTGTGGGCTCCCCGCCTCAGTCAAGCCTTGATCAGCGTTTTGGGAGTTTGGCTGACCATGCGGATTGCCAAGCGGCTTGCTCCAACTGAACACCAAGCACGGGTTAGCTTAATTACTGGCTGGCTGATGGCGCTGGGCTATTCATTTGCCGCATTCAGCTATTTTATGCTTTCAGAAACGCTGTTTTTGAGCATCTTCTTGGCGGCAAATTTGTTGTTATTGCGCTGGGCTAGCACCCGCCATTGGCGCGATTTGCTCTTGGCTGGGGTAACCTTTGGCTTTGCAGCCCTGACCCGAGCGATCATTTTAACCTGGCTGCCTTTACCTGCCTTGTGGATTGCTTGGCAAATCTGGCGCAATCAACGCCCACGCTGGCAAGCCATGATTAAACCAGTGCTTGGCTTTACGCTCAGCGTTTGTGTAATTGTCTTGCCGTGGACAGCCTTTGCAACCAATCGTTGGAGCAACGGCGATGGCTTAATTTTGGTCGATACGACTGGTGGTTATAATTTTGCCCTCGGTGCGCAAATTGCCACGCCTGATGGCCGCAATGGCACCCGCCTAGCCGAGATTTTGTGTGGTGGCAATGGCTTAGTTTGCCAAGGCTCGCAGGCAGCGCGGCAAAATCAAGCCTATGCCCAAGGGTTTGAGTGGCTGAGCGAAAATCCACAGCGCTTTATCAGCAAAACGGCGCTTGAATTATTAGATATTTTACAAGTACGCTTTGATAGCGCTGAACATTTGACCGATGGCTATGTTGATGGCCGCGTGCCAGTGCCGCATCTTTTGGGTCTATTGCTCGACGACACGCTGTATGTGGTGCTTGTAGGCTTGGCGGTGCTTGGGTTTTGGCGCAAGCAAGCGGTTGCTGGCAAAGGCTTGGTGCTGGGTTGGTTGGGCTATAACATTATTGTTGGCTCGTTGATTTTTGCGATTGCCCGTTTTCGTCAACCGCTGATTCCCTTCGTGGTCATCTATGCAGCGTTGGCAATCGTGCAGTGGTCGCAAGCTTGGGCCAGCCGCCGTCAGCAGCATTATGCTTGGGCCAGTGCAGGCTTATTGTGGCTAATAGTATTGCCATCGTATCTGTATTTACCAGAATCGGTCGGGGTGCGCAGCGTTTGGCAAGATGTGCGCTTGGGCTTTGCTGGCGTGCAACAAGCCAACCAATGCCAGACAATTCGCGATCTATTGCAAGCTGGCGATTTAGTGGCAGCTCGCCAACTGCACGACCGCATTGATGCCGAGGGTCGCAGCGAAAATACTAGCGTTAGTGGCTATACTGGGCGGCGTTGTTTGGCCTTGATCAATGGTCAATTGCTCGAAGCCGAAGGTAAACCAGAACAAGCCTTGACTTTCTACCAACAGGCTAATCCCAAAAATAATCCGGTGCAATCGGCCCGCATTTTGATGCTCGAAGGCAATTTGCTGCAACGCCAAGGCCAAATTAGCGCAGCAGTCGCCCGTTTTAATTTCCGCGATGTCGAAATTATTAATGATCTGGCTTGGGCGTGGGATTATTTGACTGTTGTGCCAACCACCACCATCGATCTTGGCTCTGGCTTGGATTATGGCTATGTGCGCGGTTTCTATCAGAGTGAGCATAATCAGCCAGATTTTCGTTGGAGCAGCCAAGCATCGGCTTTGCGTTTACCACAAGCGGCGACTGGTCAAGCTCAAACCTTGCGCTTACACCTGAATGGCTTTACCAACGATTGGCAACCAACCCGCATTAGCGTTAGCCTCAACGGCCAATTAATCGATAGTTATCAACTACAACCAACCTGGCATTGGCTCGAAATTGCTTTGCCCGCCCAAGCACAAGGCAGCGATTTACTGATTGAATTTGCTAGTAGCACCTTTGTCAGTGGCCCCGAAGATTTAGCAACGCGGGTCAGTTCGCGGGCATCCGATCCATTGCGTTTATTGGGTTTTCAGCTTGATCGGGTCGAAGTTAAATAAAAAAGCCTTGGGATGTTTAGCCATCCCAAGGCGCATCAACGAGCTAGATTACTCGGTAATCCATTGATCGACTGAGCGTTCTGAGCGGATCAATTCTTCGCTGCTGAAGAACAAGGCCACTTCATGTTCGCCATTTTCAGGTGAGTCTGAGGCGTGGATCAAGTTGCGCCCGATGTTCACACCAAAATCGCCACGGATCGTGCCAGGGGCAGCCTTGACGGGATTGGTTGCGCCAACAGTTGAGCGCACAATTTCGATCACATCTTTGCCTTCAACTGCAACAACCAGCACTGGGCCTGAGGTAATGTATGAAACCAAGCCAGCGAAAAATGGCTTGCCTTCGTGTACGCCATAGTGCTTGTGGGCCAAATCGCTGCTAACTTGCGACAATTTGATGCCGATAAATTTCAAGCCGCGAGCTTCCAAGCGGGTCAAAATTGGCCCAATTAAACCACGTTGAACTGCATCAGGCTTTAAGATGATCAATGACTTTTCCACAGGGAAATGCCTCCATTATGCTTGGTTAATCAAAGAAAGAATCGTTTACACGACCGTGGGCATTGTAGCATATTTAGCCAAGCGGCCATAAAAAAAGCGAGCCACCAATCAAGGTGACTCGCTCAACAAACCGCCAACAGGCCTAAATCGGCACTGCCTTGCTAATATTTTTGGCAGCGCGGCGCATTTCAATCTTGACCAAACCAAGATTAACCATTCGTTGCGTTACCACAGTCAGAATAACATCACGAGCTTCGAGCAACAGAATCGAACCATCTTTGGCATCAATAATTGCATCAACCAACGTGCCAATCCCAATCCGTTTGGTCGCTTTATCAATTTCGCCGAATACTGCTGCCGACATCGCGCCCAATACTTCAGCATCTTCATCTTCGATTAAAGTGCTGGCGATAACCAAACCATCGCGGCCCACTAAGAGGCTGCCGATAACCCCTTCAACCCGAATTAAGTCCTCAACGATATGACGCATAGGGTCTAGCCTTTCTTCAGTTGCTTGGTGCGTTAACGACGTGGTTTATTTAGCACCCAGCCATACTCATCCATCGCTTCACGCCAGCGTCCTTGCTTAGAATAGGCATCACCTAAAGCACGGTGCAGCCGTTGGAGCAAGCCTGGATCATCGTGCGACTCAATCAGATCTTGCAGATCATCAACTACTTGATCCATCAGTTGATTTTGTTTAATCAGCCGTTTGTATTCGTTTAAGGCTTGATCAACCGAGGCGGTCTGACTAATCATCCGCGCCAAGGCCATTCGCAAGCCATGGTTGTTTGGGTCGGCCTCAAGTTGTTGGTAGTATTCGCTAAAGTCTGGGCCATCGCCGCCAGCACTGCCACTGCTTGGCGTAACCGTCGGGCTAGCCACAGGTGCTGCTGCTACTGGTGTTGGTGTTTGAGCCACCACGGGCGAGGTTTCAACCACCGGCGTTTCAGCCGCTGGTTTTGGTTCACGGCGTGGCGAGACGTTATACAACGGTGCACGTGGGCGTTGCTCTTCTTCACGTGGCCGTGATGAAACTGGATACAACGGAGCACGTTTGTTATCGGCCTCTGGCTCAACTTTGGGCGTAGGTGTGGCGATAATTGCCGGTGGTGTTTCGACAATTGCAGGCGGCGTTGGCACGACCACAACTGGCGCAGCCTCAACCACTGGCTCGGCTGGCGACTCGATTATGGCAATTTCATCGTCGCTCAAACCCAAATCTTCCCACGAGAATGGAGTCATTTCGGGTTCGGCTGGCGCTGCTTCGACCACTGGCTCTGGTTCTGGCTCGGCACTTGGCAAAGCAAAATCGATACCCATCAATTCTTCTTCGCTCAGCTTCAAGCTTCGATCATCGTCGCCTTGTTGCAATGAGGCAATTTCATCATCGTTCAAGCCCAAATCGGCTAGCGAGAATGGCGTGAGATCAGGTTCTAGCTCGCTGGCTGGTGCTTCGTTGCCTTCCAAAGCGGCAATTTCTTCGGCGCTCAAGCCTAGTTGATCAAAGGTGAAGGGCGACATATCAGGCTCTTCGGCTTCGATCTCTGGTTCAGCTGCGCTTGTACCTTCCAACGCGGCGATTTCTTCGGCACTCAAGCCCAAATCGGTCAGCGAGAACGGAGTCATTTCTGGCTCGGCTTCAGCTGTTGGCTGCTCTAGCTCGAAATTATCAAACGAGAATGGTGCGGGTTCTTCTGCCGCCACTTCGCTGGTTTCGCCATTCAACATCGCAATTTCTTCAGCGCTCAAGCCCAAATCGGTCAGCGAGAACGGAGTCATTTCTGGCTCGGCTTCAGCAGTTGGCTGCTCTAGCTCGAAATTATCAAATGAGAATGGCGCTGGTTCTTCTGCCGCCACTTCGCTGGTTTCGCCATTCAGCAGCGCGATTTCTTCAGCGCTCAAGCCCAAATCGGTCAGCGAGAACGGAGTCATTTCTGGCTCGGCGTCCGTTGCTGGTTGCTCTAGCTCGAAATTATCAAATGAGAATGGCGCTGGTTCTTCAGTCACCGCTTCGCTGGTTTCGCCATTCAACATCGCAATTTCTTCAGCGCTCAAGCCCAAATCGGTCAGCGAGAACGGAGTCATTTCTGGCTCGGCATCCGTTGCCGGTTGCTCTAGCTCGAAATTATCAAACGAGAATGGCGCTGGTTCTTCGGTTGCCGCTTCACTGGTTTCGCCATTCAACAGCGCGATTTCTTCGGCGCTCAAGCCCAAATCCGTCAGCGAGAACGGAGTCATTTCTGGCTCGGCATCCGTTGTCGGTTGCTCTAGCTCAAAATTATCGAATGAGAATGGCGCTGGTTCTTCGGTTGCCGCTTCACTGGTTTCGCCATTCAGCATCGCGATTTCTTCGGCGCTCAAGCCCAAATCCGTCAACGAGAACGGAGTCATTTCTGGCTCTGCGTCCGTTGCTGGTTGCTCTAGCTCAAAATTATCGAAGGAGAATGGTGCTGGTTCTTCTGCCGCCACTTCGCTGGTTTCGCCATTCAACATTGCAATTTCTTCAGCACTCAAGCCCAAATCAGTCAGCGAGAACGGAGTCATTTCTGGCTCGGCTTCGGCGCTGGGTTGCTCTAGCTCGAAATTATCAAACGAGAATGGTGCTGGTTCTTCGGTTGCCACTTCGCTGGTTTCACCATTCAACATTGCAATTTCTTCAGCACTCAAGCCCAAATCCGTCAACGAGAACGGAGTCATTTCTGGCTCGGCGTCCGTTGCTGGTTGCTCTAGCTCGAAATTATCGAAGGAGAATGGTGCGGGTTCTTCTGCCGCTGCTTCGCTGGTTTCACCATTCAACATCGCGATTTCTTCGGCGCTCAAGCCCAAATCCGTCAGCGAGAACGGAGTCATTTCTGGCTCGGCGTCCGTTGCCGGTTGCTCTAGCTCGAAATTATCAAAGGAGAATGGTGCGGGTTCTTCGGTTGCCGCGTCGCTGGTTTCGCCATTCAACATCGCGATTTCTTCGGCGCTCAAGCCCAAATCCGTCAACGAGAACGGAGTCATTTCTGGCTCGGCTTCGGCAGTTGGCTGGTCGAAATCGCCAGCAATGAAGTTTTCAAGTGGTTCTTCGGTTTCATAGGCTTCAGCCTCGTCACCAGAGAACTCCTCGTCCATATTAATTACTTCATCGCCATCGCGAATTTGAATACCATTATCGTGTAAGGCCAAAGCGATGCGGTCGATTTCCTCGGTTTGCGATTCAGGATCATCGAACTGATTGATGATATCGGTCAAATCGACATAGCCTTGCTCTTGGCCAATTCCCAAGAGCGCATCAAACACCGGGTCATCGCTTTGATTTTGGCCAGCTTGCTCAATTGCCGCAATTTCCTCTGCTGATAAGCCAATATCGTTCAAGGAGAAGGGTTGTGAGCTATCGCTTAGTTCGCGCACTGGTTCTTCGTAAGCTTGAGGTTCTTGATCAAAGCCCAAATCATCGAGCGAGAAGGGCTGTAAACCACCATCGAAGCTAAATTCATCATCGGCGGCAGCTGGTGCTTGATCCATTGCTTCAAATTGAGCAATTTCATCAGCATCAAGCCCCAAATCAGTCAAGGAGAAGGGAGTCATGTTTGGCTCTTCTTCAACCTTGGGCGTGGGTTCAGCCGCAGGTGTTGGGTTGAACTCGCCTGAATAAAGCGCTTGCTCCTCAGGATCAAGCCCTAAATCATCGAGCGAGAAGGGCGTAATGCTTGGCTCATCGAAGTTGAAGCCTTGATCGTCGTTAGTTGCAGGCGGATCAAAACCAAATTCATTTAAGGAAAATGGGGTTAAGCCCGATTCATCGTTGGTTGGGTCGGTGGGCAAAGCGCTATCTTCGCCAGCTTGCAGCAAGGCAATTTCATCATCGCTCAAGCCAAGTTCAGTCAACGAGAAGGGCTTGATTTCCAATTCTTCATCGACTTGGGTTTGCGGTTGGCTAAGATTGCCCATGGCATTGTAATCGGCAATTTCATCGGCATCCAAGCCCAATTCAGTTAATGAGAATGGCGTAATTGCAGGCTCAGTATCAGCAGTGTGCAGATCATGCTCATCATAATTACGCAAATCAACATCATCATTCGAGAAGAAGTTCATTGCCTCATCGTCAGAATCAGCAGGATCATAGACTGGCTCAACCAATGGTGGCAGAGTTTGCGTCTGCTTCTTGATCACCATGCGGTTGAAAATTCCAGCATCATCTTCTTCGTCTTGATTGAACTCTGGTTCAGGTTGCGCCCCAAAGATTGAGCGCGAGCGTGAACGTGGTTGTTGCCAGCTAAAACCGCCTGATTCTTGATCGGTATCGGGGAAGCTGGATAAATCGCGGCTGAAGGGCATGCTTGGCTCTGATGGTGTGTCGATTGAATCAAAGCTCAGTTCATCAAGCGAGAATGGCTTTAAGGTATTTGGTAAAGCCAAATCATCATCTTGGGCTTTGGAGCTAGTTTCAGGCTGCACATCATCAAAATTTTCCAAGGAGAATGGCTGTAATTGCTCGGGCAACTTACCAGTATCCGCGCCAGTACCTGGAATATCGTCAATGCTGCTTTCATCCCAATCGCCAAAGGTGAAGGGCGTTACATCATCAGGCAAATCAAAATCATCATTGCTGGCAACTACTGGCTCAGGAGCAGGCTTGGTTGGAGCGGCTAGTGGCTCCGGGGCTGGCGTTGGCGTTTTATTGCTGGGAACATCATCAACTTCATCGAGCGAGAAGGGCTGAAGATCTAAGCCCAAATCATCGAGATTGAAATCGACATCGTATTCTGGCTCGGCGATTGCAACCGCTGCGGGTGCAGGGCTAGCTGGGGCTGCCCCAAAATCGCCAAACAACAAGCTGCGCAAGAAATCATCGTCAGCGTTAGCCGCAACCCCGACCGCAACTGGGGCAGCCTCAACTTCGGCCAACCAAGAGGCGGCGGGAGCTTTGCTGGCTTGCTCGGCGGCCAAGCGATCACGCTCGACTTGTTCGGCAGCTTCGCGGGCAAGCCGCTCTTTTTCGGCCTTTTCAGCCTTTTTGGCTTTCCAAGCAGCCTCATCGAAGGCCTCGATTTTGGTATCGGGGGCTTCGACTGGTGGCAGCATCCCATCGAACAAAGCATAGGCTACGCCTTGGCTGGGGTCGAGTTGCTGGGCATGTTGCCACAGCTTACGGCCTTTGGGGTCGCCAGCGGCCAACAAATGATAGCCCAAGATCAAATTGGCCTTGAGCATATCGGGGTAATCGCGCAGAATATCGCTGGCAACTTCGGCGGCTTCAGCCTCTTGGCCATTACGCCAGAGTGCTTCAGCCAGCGCTACCGCAATATCCACCCGTTTGGGGTCATCGGCGAGCACATCGTTAAATTCCTGAATCGCCTTATCGAAGCGTCGTCCGCGCACATACATACGCCCGAGACCTGCCTTTTTCAGCAAGATTCGGGCGTTTTCGCTACCCCAAGCCTCGGTATACAAACGCAACACTTGCGAGCGCAACTCAGGCAAATCGGGCTTAATTTCAAATGCTTGCTCAAACTCGCGGATCGCCGCTGCGAGGTTGCCTTGACGCTCGTAAGTTACCCCCAAGCCCACATGGACAGGGATATTTTCGGGGTCAGAACGTAAGACCCGTTCAAAGGCTTCGACGGCTTTGGCTAAATCTTGGCGGTTAAGATACGATTCGCCGAGGATACGGTACGCTTCAAGATAATAGGGAAACGATTCAAGCAGATGCTCACTCGCACCAATGGCACGCTCCTCCTTCCCTGTTTCGAGAGCAGACCGTGCTTCATCGTAGAGTGCTTGGATCGTGGTGAGAGCCATGCCGCTCCTCCCTGCGCTGTGCATCCAGCGCATCTGATAATCCGTGTCGATCAATTAATTTATAGATCGTGGATTTGGGCGAATTGCTAAAGAATAATGGCGTAAAATGCGAAAGTATTATAGCGTACCCGTTGATGCTACGCAAGCAGAAATAGCATTACAGTGCGCTAATTCGCATTTTTAGGCCAAATTAACTACGGCTTTTTGTCGTTAGGCTGCCACTTGCCAAAGTGGTGCGACCCGCCCTATGGCCTGACGCAATTCATCAAGCGTAAACGGTTTTGGCAAAACTACGGTTAATGGATCGTTATTGAGATCAGCTTCTTGATGCACGATGCTATTAATCGCAGCGGTGCAAATGATCACTGGTAGGCTGTGGGTTTGAGGCTGAGCACGCAATTCACGCCAAACGTTCAACCCATCCATTCCCGACATCATCACATCAAGAACCAGGAGTTCTGGTGGGTTTTGTAACAACTTTGGCAATGCTTCGAGGCTCGAAGCCCAATGGTGAATTTCCTGAATGCCAAGGTATTGCAACATCACATCAATTAACTGTTGAAATTCACTCGAATCATCGACCACCGCTATGCGCTGTAACATACCACAACTCCTTATTGATCGTCCTCCACGGTCTGAAAGGACGCAGGCAAAAATTTACGCCATTCTTCAAGACCAAGCCCATGCATTCGGCGTTCGATTAAATAGTATGGGCTAGCAAACGGGCGAAAGGGTGGCCGAATTAAGCGCATTCGTGCCTCCTCGGGAGTTCGCCCACCTTTGCGATGATTACACGTTCGGCAGGCGCTTACCAGATTTTCCCAGCTATGTGCACCACCTCGATGGCGCGGCAACACATGGTCAAGCGTGAGATCAGCACTGATCCGATTACAATATTGGCAAGTGTAGTGATCGCGACGGAAAATTTCGCGGCGAGAAAGCTTGACATTGGGCAAGGGACGACGAATCATATGGCCCAGTCGGATGACCGACGGACAAGCAATGGTGTCGTTGGTCGTGTGCAACACGGCGTGGTTGTGTTCCAACACTTCGGCTTTACCACCCAACACAAGCATCAAGGCACGACGTGCAGAGCAGATATTGAGTGGCTCGTAATTATGGTTGAGGACGAGTACGGGAGAGTTCATCGCGATCAAACTCCTTCGACATGGAAGATGCGATGTAGTTGCCCGTGGTATTGTATCATTGCCCCTACGCCTTGGCAACGTTTCTCAGCAAAAACCAATCTTACGATGGAGCTTCGTCGGCCATCCGAATGATGTTTAGACGTTCTCCCAAGCACTTAGGTTGTCCAAAATGGCCCGATCTTCGCTACTCAACTCAAAATCGGCTGCACCCAAGGTATCGTGGAGTTGACCACTGCTGGTTGCCCCAATAATCGCCGAGGTGATCGCTGGTGCACCTGTGACCCACGCCACTGCCAGTTGGGGAATGGTTTTTTGGTGCTTCTCAGCTAACACTTCCAGCTGATCGATTAATTTCCACAATGGCTCGCTCAAGCGTTTGTCATCACGGCCACGTTCAGCAACCCGTGTACCCTCAGGAATGGGCTGACCCCGCCGAAACTTGCCAGTCAATAAGCCACCCGCCAACGGGCTATAGACAATCACGCCAACTCCATACTTGACACAAACTGGTTGCAATTCGCGCTCAAATTCGGCTCGATTGAGCAAATGATAATGTGGTTGTAGCGAATCGTAGCGGGCGAGATTCAGTTTATCGCTTGTCCACAGGGCTTCCATCAATTGCCATGCGCGATAATTCGAGCAGCCGATATAGCGCACTTTGCCAGCTCGCACCAAATCATCAAGCGCCCGCAAGGTTTCTTCGATTGGCACTTCGCCGTCGGGGAAATGGGTTTGATAGAGGTCGATATAATCAGTTTGCAAGCGCCGCAAGCTAGCATCAACTGCTGCAATAATATGTTTGCGCGAAAGCCCTTGATCGTTCGGCTGATCGCCCATTTGGCCGCGAACTTTGGTTGCTAAAACCACTTTATCGCGGCGACTTGGCTCTTCGGCCAACCAACGCCCGATAATTTCCTCAGTTTTGCCAGCATATGAACGTGGGTCCCAACGCGAATAAACATCGGCAGTATCGAAGAAATTAATCCCAGCATCAAGGGCTTGGCTCATTATCGCAAATGATTCTGGCTCTTCAACACTCCAGCCAAAAGTCATGGTTCCCAAACATAATTCCGAAACTTTCAATCCGGTTCGGCCTAATTTACGATAGCGCATGGATTTTCCTCCTAATTTAGGTTTTGTAACCACGAAGAACACGAAGGGCACGAAGATAGGCTATTAACTATTGAAGTACCACCGCATGTTCCGAATAGCCCATAGCCACATCCCTCTGCTTTAAACCTCCCGATCCTTGGATTCTGACCGCTCATGAATCAAAAGTCGCAAGATCGTAACCAAAGCTGCGACTTTTTTGCGACTTTTTTAGCGAGGCTCGCTGCTATACTCTTTTGTGAGCGAAGAACTTTGAAACACAAACTAACCAGCAATCAAGGAGGTCTGAGTTACTGATAAGGAGTTGAACGGTAGTGCGGTGAGAGGCGCTACCCTGCTCAAAGCTAGTGCGGTGAGAGGCTCTAGCTCAGGGCAAATCTGCGAAACAACGGCCCGATGGTGTGCCATGGCTCGCAGCCTTATCAAACATTCAAACTAAAACTTAAGCTACTAGTGGTTGTGATCGTTTGAGCAGTGCTACGGCGCTGCTCTTGGCTTTTTAGCTGCATGCTTGCAACAATTCTGCTCTAAATCTGCTACTTCTGTCGATCAGCACTCACTATACTCAGAGTTGAGTGGAATAGCGAATTAGATTGGATAGGAGAGAGCAATGCTGAGAAAACTGATGATCACAATCGTAGGAGGTAGCTTTCTGATATTTGTGTTGCTGATGGTGTTTGAGCCAGTTCAGGCGTATGCAGCACTTGGCCCAATCGACGATTTCCCGATTTATTTGGATAGTTCTAACGTTCGGCATAATGGCCAAGCGCTGCATTATTATTTGTTGCAACCGCTTGAACCACGCGAGCTTGAGGATTTTTACCTCAATGCGCTAGCCAAACGCGCTTGGCACGTGCAAGCAACCACAATCAACCAACCAGCAATAAGTATGCGCTTTGAACATGCTTCAATCAAGGGTTTTGTCGAGCTGACAATTGCGCATCACGCTGGCGGATGTCAACCAGATTGGAGCGAGGTGTATGTTCGTTATGTCGATCCACAGAGCGCTCCAGTTGCCGCACCAACATTAAATATTCGCTGGCGGGTCAATCGGTTTGGTTGCGATAGTGCCTAAATTAAGGCCAAGCAGAGCATCAAAGCCCCTCGCCCACGGCAATGGACGAGGGGTTGGATGGAGTTTAGCCACTGACTACTTGAGTTGCCTGATCGAGCGGCACACCTTCCATGGTTTCGCGAATCAGTTGATCAACAACCGCTTTGATATCGCCAGTTTCTTCGTAGGTGCGCAGTTGACGTTCGGCGCTGGTGCCATGCTTGAGCACTTGGTCAATATAATCGATCGCTGATCGCGAACCAAGGTCATCAACCACATCATCAACAAACTCACGTAATTCAATCATCAAATCGTGGGCTGATAATTCTTCACGACGGCCAAAATCGATCAGCTTGCCACCAAGGCCATAACGCGCCGCCCGCCATTTGTTTTCATTGATCAATGCACGGCTATACACGCGGAAGGTTTGGTTTTGGCGGAATAAGCTATAAATTTTGACAAAAATCGCCTGAACCAAGCCAGCGATCATAATTGCTTCATCAACTTTGGTGGCAATATCGCAAATCCGCACTTCTAGCGTGCCAAACATCGGGTGTGGCCGCGCATCCCACCACACTTTTTTGCCATTGTCGATGCTATGAGTTTTGAGCAAAATGTTGATATATTGCTCAAATTCCGCATACGATTGGAAGGTGTCGGGAATGCCAGTGCGTGGAAAGTTGGTGAAAATGATTGAGCGATAGGATTGAAAGCCAGTTTTGCGCCCCATCCAAAAGGGCGATGAGGTTGAAAGCGCCAATAAATGCGGCAGAAAGTAACGCGCCACATTCATAATTTCGATGCAGGTTTCGTTATCAGGCATGCCGATGTGCACATGCATGCCAAAAATCAGCAAGCGCCGCGCTGCCTCTTGCATCTCCTCAATCACGCCATAATAGCGCTCGTGGGGATAAATATCTTGCTTTTGCCACGATGAAAATGGGTGAGTGCCAGCAGCGGCAATTCGCAAGCCCTTGCTCGCGGCCAAACTGCCAATTGCGCCACGCAAACGAATAATCTCGGCGCGAGCTTCCTCGACCGTGCGACAGACATGCGTGCCCACTTCGACAATCGATTGATGCATTTCGGGCTTCATCTGTTCGCGTAAAATCAACTGACCCTCATCGAGAATTTGGGTGATGTACGATTTTAATTCGCGGGTTTCAGGATCGATAATCTGATATTCTTCTTCGATCCCAATCGTAAAAGGAAAATGCGGATGCCCCGGATCACGATATTCCATAAGATCCCCCGTTGGTGTGTCAGTTGATAGTGGGCTTTGGGTGGGTTGCTGCCAGTGGTATTGCCCTTTAGAATAGTTGATGTTTTTGCGCTTGTCTATGGTGAGATTTAGCTCAATTTAGAGAGCTGAAACGTTGGTGTGGTTGAGCCGCCGCCAGCGGTCACATTCAGCAACGTCACGGTCGATAAGCGCGTCAGACAACCTTGAACTTCGCTGCCAAATAAAAATGGATCAGTATCGACCAAGCGCTGGCCGATATGCAATTGACCATCGACAATAGCTGGATAATCCTCGTAGGCGATCACCACCCGTTCTTGCACCACAAATGGCTCAGTTAAGGCCTGTTGCAGTGCCAAATCCCAAGCTTCGGCCTCGGTTTCCCAGCCAATCGTAATCCCTTGGCCGCCATAATCGTCGTTTGGTTTGAGCAACAGTCGATCGCGGTTTTGCCGAATAAAATCCAGTAGGTCAACTTCTGTGCCAGCATAATCGGTGCGGCCAGCTGCCACTCGCCGCGTCCAAGGAATGTGCTGGGCAAGTTGTTGTTGGGTGGCTGAGCTAATTCCAGCGGCGCTAGTGATCGTCGGATCAGATAACAAGCCAAAGATCATTTTTTTGTGCAGCAACTTGGCACGAAAATTATTGGCCAAACAAATCGCTCCATCGCGGTAGGCCTGGGTTAATGGATGTTCAAAGGCTTCATTGCCCAAACGCTGCAAAAATTCGGTCGTCAACAAGCGTTTATAGACAAAATTAACTGGTGTGTTATTGGCATACAGCGTGCCAGCCTGATAGCGCAAATCTTCCGGCGCACAAATCACTGTTTTCAAGCCATGTTCAGCAAAATATTGCTGAAATAGTTGAAACTCCGAAAGCGTTGGCAAGCCATGCCAATCGACAATGGCAATTTTTGGCTCGCCTGTACCGCCCCATTCGCGATAAACCGCCAAAAAAGCTTCCAACAAGCGTTGGCGAGCAGGCAAACTTTCAACCCGATAGTGGCGCTGAAACTCTTGCATAATCGGCAATTGCTCGAACACCTGCGAAAGAATATCTTCGTAGGCAATTGCGGCGGGGCTTTCGGCGTTATATTCAACAAATTGAAACGAGCTACTATCGCTAGTTAAAAATGAATCAAGTCGTGAAGAAACACTCAATTCACGGTAGCCAGGCTCATACCTAATTAATTGATGTTCACCCTCGGTCAAGGCCAGCAGATCGAGTACCTCAGGCGTGCGCAACGCATACTCAACCACCGTGCGCGACGCTTCGGCCACCAGCTGCGAGACGCGCTCGATCAAGCTCGATTGCTCGGCGCTGAGAAAATGCGGGCGTAGCACATTACACAACGGACGGGTGCCAAAAAAAAGATTTTGTTGCTGTTGTAGGCTAGTGAGACGTTCTTGAGAAGCACGAGCGAGATCGGGCGTGAGGAGGGCGTGATAATCACGAATCGCTTGCTCTAACATAGGCCGCTCCATGAATAGCAACAGCGAACATAGCCGAAGGTATTTAAATGGGCTATGTTCGCTGGCTTGTAGCGATTATTCTTCGCTGGTTTTACTTGAACGCGCCTTGGGCTTGCTCGTCGCCGTCAGCAACGAGTTCCATTGATAGGTCACTTTGGTTTGTTTGCGCTTACCTAAGGCATAATCGATACACATATCAGCCATGGCATTGACCACCCACGGGAAATAGTGGTCGGTCAAAGAGTTGATATCCATATCGGGAGCTGGGTTGGTAAAATCGATGGCATAGGCGATGCCATCCTTAATCGCAAACTCGACCGTGTTCATATCATAACCAAGGGCTTCATTGAGCTTGCGTGCGCCATCGAGCACTTGTTGGCCTTCTTCGGGCGTGAGGAAGCCAGGTTCGTGGAAATAGCGATGTGGCCATGGGGCGTTGGCATCAAACTTCATCACCATAAAATGCTCTTTGCCAATACACATCACGCGGGCATATTTTTCCCATTCGATGCACTCTTGCAGCATCATACACTCAGTCCCAGTGGTGTTATAGGCATCGTACAATTGATCATAGGTATAAAGTTTGAATACTTGCTTGAAACCGCCGCCCCAAGCTGGCTTGAGAATTACCGGAAAGCCCCCGACCGCCTCGACATGATCTTCCCACGGAATCGGGTAGATCAAATTGCGCAGCGATTCATCGACCACGCCTTCGACATACGAATGTGAGGGCAAGGCAATCGTGCGTGGATGTTTAACCCCAATCGCATCGGAGAGCGAAGCGCCAAAAAACTTATCATCGGCACTCCACCAAAACGGGTTATTGACCACAACCGTGCCTTGGAGCACAGCATTTTTGAGATAGGTGCGATAGTAGGGAATTTCGTGGGAGATCCGATCAACGATGACAGCGTACTCATTTGGCTCGTTCATGGCCGTCCCGCCCAATTGCAGGTATTCGGCGGTTACGCCAACATTGCGCCGATTGACTTCCTCGATAAATGCTGGCGGCCACGACCATTCACGCCCAACCATGACCCCAATTTTCTTATCAGCTTTTTTTGCTTTTGCCAAGCAAAACCTCCTTGTAGCGGACTAGGCTTTGAGGGAAAATTCTGTGGGTAACTTTGTGGATGCTGCTTCGTTGCGAGGCGCATCATAGCATATCCAGCCGTGCTACGCCAAAATTGCTACCAGCAGAATTCTCGATCAATTGCTAGCACAAGCAGATTATTGACCATCAATCGCTAGTTATTGCGCTTATCATCGTTACGATCTTGTAAATCGCGCTGGAACAAGACAAATTCATAAACTTGCTGGCGGCGATCCGGGCTAAGCGTGGTAAAAATTGAGAGCAATGCTTCTTGTTCCCGCCGCGAATCAGAGTAGATTTTGGTTTCGGTCGAGGCTGCTTCACTAATCATTTCTAAGGCAGTCGTGCGAAAAACTTGGGCCAAGCCTTCAACTTCGGCAATGCGGGGTGAAGTATTGCCAGCCTCAACCGCGCTAATATACGAGCCAGAAACTCCAACTTTTGCGCCTAAATCATTTTGGGTTAAGCGATCGCGAGAGCGTTTGCGTTTGATAATTGCGCCAATAGCCTCACTCAAACTAGCCATGCCAATCTCCTATCTTGCTGCTAATTCGGTTGCGATTCGCTTGCATTGTACAAGAAAACCCAACAAAAAAGGAAGAATTATGAGGGATGAGGGATGAGGGATGAGGGATGAGGGATGAGGGATGAGGGATGAAATTTAACCGCGAAGAACGCGAAGGTGAAGATTTTAACGCAGAGACGCAGAGCATGGGTGGCTACAGGCTTCAGGCTAGCGGAACAATTGTTGATATCTCAAATGATCTTCGAGCCAATAGCCATAGCTCGCTTCGTGCTCTTCGTGTTCTTCGTGGATCAATCATCAATAAGCTTCTTCATATTAACCATGAAAACGTTAACGGTTGACCTCTTGCATTCACCCACAATATGCCTCATACTGCATAGTACCGAAATCTATAACTCTAGTTCGAGGAGGACGAAGGCGACAATCTGGATTGTTGCTGCTGCGTCCACAACCAGCCAGCCATAATAACGCCGTAAGGCCCGATTGAAGCCGATTGAACCCATGGACCCTGCATCTAGTTTAGAGCTGCTTGGGCTTGCGATGTGTCTCATTATTGTGAGTGTCGCATCAGCAGCCGAAGCAGCGCTCTCTACTATCTCACGCCACCGAATGAATACGCTGTTGGAGAACGGCGAACGCCGCGCCAACGTGGCTATGCGCCTGTTGGAAGACCCCTATCATCTGCGCATTGGGACATTGTTGCTCAGTACGGTTGGAACAATTGGAGCAACGGCGCTGCTCTTGACGTTTGTCGCCAATCGCACTGGTTGGCAGCAGGCCTCGTTTCTATTGATCTTTCTGCTGATTTGGCTCACCATCGGCACAACCTTACCCAAAACCCTCGCCACTGCTTATCCCGATAGTATGGTGCTTTGGACGGTGCGTCCATTGCGGATTTTGCTGTGGCTGGTTGCGCCAATGCAATGGCTCTTACGCCAAATTGCTCGCCCAATTGGCCTGGTAACAGGCCAGCATCCTCACATCGTCACCGAAGAAGAACTAAAATTAATGGTCAACGTCGGCGAAGAAGAGGGCGTGATCGAGGCCGAAGAGCGCGACATGATCGAGGGTATTTTTGAATTTAGCGATACGGCTGTGCGTGAAGTCATGGTCCCACGGATTGATATCGTCGGTTTGGCTGCGACGGCCTCGATGGAAGAAGCGCTGAATTTGTTTATTAGTGCTGGCCATTCGCGGTTGCCAATCTACGACGAGTCAATTGACCATGTGCTCGGAGTGTTGTACGCTAAGGATCTGTTTCCGCTGTTGCGTGATGGGTTGCGTGATGCTCCGTTGCGCTCGTTGGTACGCCAGCCCTATTTTGTGCCCGATTCGATCAAAGTTGATGATTTGATGCGGGCTTTGCAAAGCCGCAAAGTGCATATGGCGATTATCGTCGATGAATATGGCAGCACGGCGGGCTTAGTCACAATTGAGGATTTGCTGGAAGAGATCGTTGGCGAAATTCAAGATGAGTTCGATAGCGAAGAAGCGCCGATTCAACA
Organism: Chloroflexota bacterium; assembly: GCA_020161265.1. NCBI lineage: Bacteria > Bacillati > Chloroflexota > Chloroflexota bacterium. Next base: position 63,545 of record JAIUOC010000011.1, read on the forward strand.
GGTTGGCCCTCACGAATGGCTGTTCGATGGTCGGGTCTCAATTGATGCAGTCAATGATGCCACAGAGTTAACATTAATCAATGACGATGTAGATAGTCTCGGTGGCTTCGTTTTGTCTATGTTAGGCTCAATGCCCAAAGTCGGCGATGTTATCCAAGCTGGAGATACAACAATTGAGGTTGTTACGATTCAAGGCTTGCGACCACAACGCCTACGTGTAAGCTTAGCCCATGCCGAACACGAGTTTGCCGAGGTTGGGAGTAATACCGATGATGGTTGACTACCAAGCCCTGTTGGCCAACGCCAAAACCGCCCGCGAACGAGCTTACACGCCATACTCACGTTTCAAAGTTGGCGCAGCAGTTCTGACCGCCAGCGGTCGCATATTCCATGGTTGTAATATTGAAAATGCCGCCTATCCAGTCTGTTTATGTGCTGAACGTTCAGCCCTCGCTGCGGCTTGGAGCGCTGGCGAAACAGAATTTATCGCGTTAGCAGTTGTGGCTGATACGCCTGGCCCAGTTGCACCCTGTGGTATGTGTCGCCAATTTATGTTTGAACTTGCGCCCGATCTTCCTGTGCTGCTGGCAAATTTGGCCGAGCAAACCCAACATACTACGCCACGCGAGCTGCTGCCTGGTGGCTTTTCTCCTGAAAGTCTCAATCACAACCGTTAATCAAAACTAAAATATATATTCGACCAAGGCCCTTGTGTTGCACAAGGGCTTTTTGGATTGCTCAAAATTGGGGTATTGACTTAGAGCGCACGCAAATGTTTAGAATGCTGGCAACGACGAATATTTAGCAGGGAGACACAGGCATGCTCAAGCGAACTATTGGCAAGAGTGGCATTGAAGTCAGTGCTTTAGGTTTAGGTTGTTGGGCGATTGGCGGCCCATTCAATCACAATGGCAATCCCTCAGGTTGGGGCCAAGTTGACGACACTGAATCAATTCAGGCAATTCATGCGGCGCTTGAATTAGGCGTTAATTTTCTTGATACTGCCAATGTCTATGGTTGTGGCCATAGTGAGCAAATTATTGCCCAAGCGATCGCTGGCCGCCGCGATCAGGTGATTCTAGCCACTAAATTTGGCAATAGCTGGGATGAAGGCAGCAAAGATTCGTTTGAGCAAATTCCGATTAGCCCTGCCGAAATTCGCCAACAACTAGAAGCCAGCCTCAAACGGCTCAACACCGATTATGTTGATTTGTTGCAATTTCACTTGTGGGGCTATCCGGTCGAAGATGCCGCCCCGGTGCGCGATACGCTCGAAAGTTTGGTGAGCGAGGGCAAAATTCGCGGCTATGGTTGGAGCACCGATCGGCTTGATGCGATTGAACTCTTTGCTGAAGGCCCACATTGTATTGCTGTGCAACAACAATTGAATTTATTGCATGGCCATAGCACCGGCGAGAGCGATGCAATTATTGCCTTTTGCGAAGCCCACAATTTAGCCAGCATCAACCGAGCACCGTTGGCAATGGGTTTATTGACGGGAAAATTCACCCCCAGCACGAGCTTTAGCAGCGACGATGTGCGCAGCAAAGTCGCATGGTTCGAAGGATTTCAGGCTGGCAAGCCCAACCCTGAATGGCTTAAAAAGCTCGAAGCCTTGCGCGAAGTGTTGACCAGCGAAGGCCGCACGCTGACCCAAGGTGCTTTGGCGTGGTTGTGGGGGCGCAGCAGCCAAACCCTGCCAATCCCAGGCTTCCGCACCGTCGCTCAAGCCAGTGAAAACGCCAAGGCGCTGCAATTTGGCCCATTGAATCCTGCTCAAATGCAGCAAATCACTAGCATTTTGCAAGGCTAAACTATTTGTTTAACCGCGAAGAGCGCGAAGAACACGAAGGTTGAGGCTATGTTGGCTGAAGGCTCTAGGCTATCGGAATAATTTTGGGAATCACCATGATCTTCGATAGCCAATAGTCAACAGCCGATAGCCTAGGCATCTTCGTGTCCTTCGTGGTTAAATTTCATCCTTCATCCCTCATCCCTACAATGCTTCCCCCCTGAATTCACCTTGACAAACCCCTGATTATTCAATAATCTAGATAGACACTATTCTACTACTAGGATATACGTGCTATGAAAAAGTTGACTCAGGCTGAGGCGGCGATTTTAAGCTTGTTGGCAGAGCAGCCACGCTATGGCTATGAGCTCGAACAAATTATTCAGGCGCGGGGGATGCGCTCGTGGACGGAAATTGCTTTTTCGTCGATCTATTATTTGCTCAAAAAGCTTGAGCAAGCGCAATTGGTCGCGGGCGAAACATCTCAGGGCGATGGGCGACCATCACGTATGGTCTACAACATTCTACCAAGTGGGCGGGTCGCTTTGCAAGAGAGCCTACGCACGATGCTGAGTGTACCGCAACAACGCTATTCAGCGCTACTTTTGGGCATGGCCAATTTACCACTACTTGAGCTAAGCGAGGTTGTGGTGGCTTTGGAGCACTATTGTGAGGAGTTACGGGCGCAAATCGGGCGGGTGCAACAACGTCGTGCTGAAGAACAAACTCAATCTTGGCATATTCAAGGCTTATTTGACTATACCGAAACCATGATTCAAGCGGAACATGATTGGCTAACAACCTATTTAACTCAGATTCGCCAGCAACTTAACCAAGCTTAGCCCAAACAATAGCCACGCTCTTCGGCAACCCAAGAGCGTGGCTAGCACCGATTTACTTCACAACTTGGGGAATAAACAATTGATAGGGCAGTGGTTCAGGCTCAGCAGCAAGCTGAAAGCTGGCCACTCCTAAACTTGGGTTTGCGCCAATATGGCTAAAATTACCGCTCAAATAGAGATAGTTTTCAGTAATTGCCATGTGTTCAACTGTGCCGTTTGGGGTTTGGCTTGGGGCTTGCCAGCTATTGCCATTCCAGCGCACAATGCTGCCCAGCTGTTGCTCACCGACTTTGCTAAATGCTCCGCCAACATATAAATAGCGATCATTGATGTTGGCAAGTTGCAACGGCGCACCATCAAACTCAAATACCATGCTATTGCCAGTGTTTTCGAGCCGATGCAACTGATTGCCGTTGGTAAAATACAGCTGATTGCGCCAGGTTACAAATTGCGGCATCGAGCCATTGCTTTGCACAAACAACCCAGTAAAATCGACCCAAGCAGTACCATTCCAAGTGTCAATATCGATATCCCACCAATCATGGTTTTGGGTGATCATCAGCGAATAGATGCGATTATTGGCATAATAGATCTGGCGAAAATTGGTGTTTAGTCCTAATTCACGCCATTCAGTACCATTCAGTGCCACCGCCCCACTGATTGATTGGCTGTTAATCATCGTTATGCCATTAGCCAAAAGCTGGGTTCCCGAAAGTGTCCAGGTGGTTGTCTGGCCAATTAATTGCAAGGGAGCAGTCAACGCCCCAGTCGAATCAAATTGCCATAGCGAACTGCTCAATGAACCTGAGGTTTGATACGGATAGGGGTACGCCAAATAGGCGCGATCATCACTGGTGGCGAATAGGCTAGCCATCCCCTGCAATGCGTGGCTCGTTTGCCAGGTTTGACCATCCCACTGCTTGAGCACATTCGGCCAATTGGGTTTGATAATTGGCTGACCTTGAACGCCGGTTATTTCATCGAGCCGTGGATAAACACTGGTGCTGGCAAGTGGCGTAAGGGTTGTGCCATTCCAATGCACCAATTGCACGGCGCTGCCATCCACTTCAAAATTACCAGCAAGATACAACCCATTGGCATTGCCAACAACTGTAGTAATAGAGTTGATCGTCATTGGCAGATTGACCAATTGCCATTGATTGCCAACTAAACGCCAGAGATCGCTGATAGTGTAGGCATATAAATCGTTGCTTTGCGCCACACCAAGCACAAATTCATCGATCCAGCTGCCAAACGCCTGCCACTGATTAGTATTCCAACGATAAATCATGGTTTGCCGCGGATCATAGTTATTGGCCCAGGTATAGAGCGTCGTCCCAATTCGCCCAATTTGATCACGGGCGGCATTTGGGCCTGGCAAGCTGGAGTTTTGCCAGGTTGTGCCATTCCATAAGCCTAAACCTTGAATTGAGGTTTGATTGACGCGGCTTACACTCCCAGATGCAAAAAGCGTATTGGGAATCGCATCGAGATCGCTGATTACGCCATTAAAATCGCCAAACTCGCCAAAGCCAGTCGGTCGCCAAAAAGCTGTGCCATGGGCGGCTAGGCCATTAAACGTATCAAAATTGCCACCGAGATACAGCGTATCGCTCAGGACTTCAATATCATAGACTTGCGAAATAATGTTGTTGCGATATGAATCGTTGATGCCACTGATGCCACTGCCAAATGCTTGAAATTGGCTGCCATCCCAACGGGCAAGGCCATTCATGGGCTGGCCCGCCAATCGGCGAAAGCGCCCAGCCACCACCAATTGGTTTTGATAGCTATCCATGGCATTGATCGTATCGACATCGTTTGGTTGCAAGCCATAGCCTTGCCAAGTTGTGCCATTCCATGCGGCTAGGCCATTAAACAATTGCCCATTCAGGTAATTGAATTTACCAGCGACATATAAACGATTATTGGCATCAAGATGCAACTTGGTGATCGTGCCAGCGGTCGCTAAACTATTGCCAAATTCATTATTCCATGTGCCACTAATCACGCTGCTGCTGCTGAGTGGCGTAATTTGATTGAGTTCAATTGGCGCTAGTTGGGCGGTGCTAGCCCCAAGCTGTTTAGCAGTGACTTTTGCAGGTAGCGTTTGGCTGGCAAAACTACTGATTATTGCGCCAAGGAGCAGCACAATTAAGCCCCAACGTCCTTTAAAAAACCGTCTCTTCTGCATGGTTAGTTCCTCGTACACAATCAATAAACTAGGCTCGATCCTACCATTGCTGCGCTGGTTGAAAGATCGTCGGTAGGGCTGATTTTATACTCAAAGCAACGCGCTCGATTTAAACCAAACGCGTTGCAATCGGTGCGATCAATTGAGATTACTTCATTGCTTGGGGGATAAATTGGCGAAAGCTAGGATTCGCCGCAACCCCGTTAATCACAAAACTGGCAACACCCAGTGATGTAGTTGCGCCAACATGGGTAAAACTTCCAGCAATCTGAATTAAATCTGAGGTGACTGCCAATTGGCTGATCGCTCCATTTGGTACATCGGCAAGGCCTTGCCAACTGGTTCCATTCCAACGTGCCAATGGGCCAACGGCTTGATTATTGACTTGGTTAAAGCGCCCAGCAACATAGAGATAATCAGCAGTGCTGCGCAACACGAGCGGCATATCATCGAAACTCGCAACTGACACTAAATCTGTGCTATTAAAATCAAAACGCCGCAGATCATTGCGATAGAGAAAATAGAGTTCGCCATTCCAAACTGCAATTTGCATGGTTAATCGCTGATCAAATTGTTGCCATGCGGTCAGATATTGCCAAGCTGTGCCATCCCACACTGACATTTCAATAATCCACGAAGCCCGCTCGGCCTCGGTACGGATTGAATAGATCTGTTGATCGGTAACATAGACATTGCCATGGGCATAGCTAGGAATGAATGATCGCCATTGATTGCCGTTGATCGCAATTGTTCCAGCAATTGGTTGATTGTTGATTGTGCCTGAATGCATACTTGCTAAGACATCTGTCCCCGAAATTGTCCAAGTAACGTTATAGGCATTTAAGGGAACTGGCGCACTCAGGCTGCCATCTAGCTGCACTTGCCAAATTGCACTTGCTAAATTTGAGGTGGTCGTAAATGGGCTACTGCCAACTAAATAGGTATTGTCGGCGGTGGTCAACAGTTGAGTTCCATAAGGCAACCGACGCAATTGCTGCCAAATCGAGTTGTTCCAAACCTGAAGCATCGATTGGGCTCTAGCGATAATCAACGGCTGCCCATTAAGATTGGCAATATCTTGGGCATAGCCTTGTTGGATCGTCGTTGCCAAGTTGGTGATTGTGTTGCCATCCCAAAAAATCAAATGACTTGCTTGGCCATTGACCGTAAAACTGCCTGCGAGGTAAATTCCAGCGCTGCTAGCTTCGATCGCCGTAATAGTTTGAATTGCCATGGGCAGATCAAGGCTGCGCCAACCAGCTGCCGTGCGTTGCCAGAGCTTGTCGTTGGTAGCGCTATACAATTGCCCATTCAATTGAATAAGATCACGGGCTGAGCCAGTAATCACGGAGCTATCGACAACCCAATCGTTGGCATCCCAATGATAAAACTGGGTAAGATAGGGTTGTTGATTGATATATTTGCGTAGATAGAAGGTATTATCAAATGTGTGAAGCTCTTGGTAAAAACGGACACCTTCTGGGATTGGGGGATTGCTCCAAACACCATTTTGGCGTAGCGCAAAATAATCAACCCCAATATCATTAATTGAGAGTAATTCGCCCGATAGCAGAATTGCATTATCAATTGCCGCAAATTGATAGAGTGAACTATCAATATCTGCAACTTCATAATAACCGCTTGGCCGCCAAGCAAGCAGTGAATTGACTGCTAAATTATTGAATTGAGAAAAATTACCACTGATATACAACGTATCAGTCACAACATCAAGATCATAGATTTTAGGTCGATTCGAATAATCAAAAAAATCGCTGGTGCCACGAAAACCCGTTCCAAACGCTTCGAATGCTTGGCCATTCCAACGGGCGATCCCGTTCATGGTTTGGCCCGCCAATTTGTCAAAACTGCCACCAACAATCAATTGATCGTTGTAGGTAGTCATGGCGAGAATTGAGCCTGGATCGTTAGGGTGCAAGCCATAGCCTTGCCATGTGTTGCCATCCCACGCGGCCAGCCCATTGAATTCGTGCCCATTCAGATAATTGAATGAGCCGGTGACATACAGCCTATCGTTGGCATCGACATACAGTTTGCTGATAGTGCCTGGGCTTTGCAAGCTATTCTGAATAGTGGGATTCCATGTGCCTGTGATGACGCTGCTGGTGGTTAAGGGCGAGGATTGGATGGTTGTTGGTTCAAAAGCCCTGTCTGTCGCTGAGCTGAGCGGCTGATTTGGTTGAGATTGGGGCTGTTGGGCTTTGACTGTGCCCAGATTGAGCAGGATACCAATTAAGATTAAATAAAATCCGATTCTGTTTCCGACGATCCGTTTCCGCGCCATTGCTGAACTCCAATAGGCATCTTCATGCCACTAGCTATTCCTAGCCAGGTGTAGTTGGACTATAACATATCGACTACGACTACTACCTTGCCTCGTAATTAGTATAGAAAGTCTGTCAATGATTTTATTAAAACCGCTAAATTTTATTACGTCAATTATTAATAAAATAGCCAGCTCTATTTAATTCATTATGTTAGGTTAATTAAATAAAAACAGCCTGTGAATGTAACAGGCTGTTCAATAATGATCTGACGAAACTGATTAATCGAGTCGAACTTTGGCACCGAAGTTTTTGGCTTCTTTGCTGACAAAGTACGTGCCACACGCTGCATCTATCAAATCGGGATTGAAGGTGACTTGTTCCATATTATATTTGGCGATGCTGATCATCTGATCGAGAATATCGCGCGGTTGGCACATACGGAAAGGCCGATCATCCGGCTTGTACCATTTTTCCACCAAATAATCTAAGCCCTTGGGATCGAGGTTAATTTTGCGACCTTTGCACACCAACGACCAAATTTGTCGCCATTGCGATTCATCGGGGTCGCGCACCTCAATTTTGAATTTGATCCGACGCAAGAAAGCTTCGTCAGCCACTTGACTAGGGTCAAGGTTGGTCGAAAAAATTAGCAATTGATCGAATGGCACTTCGATTTTTTGGCCAGTGATCGTGGTCAAATAATCGTAGCGCTTTTCGAGCGGCACAATCCAGCGGTTGAGCAAGTCCATTGGGCGACATTGTTGGCGACCAAAGTCGTCGATCAAGAAAATCCCGCCGTTGGCTTTCATCTGGAAGGGTGCTTCGTAAAAACGCCCAGTTTCGTTGAAAGTCAAATCGAGCGCTTCGAGGGTCAGTTCGCCCCCGACCACCACCACAGGCCGTTTGATTTTGGCCCAACGTAAATCATAGCTTGAAGTGCCGATATTGGCCTCTTTATCGACCAACGTATGCACAATGCTATCGTAAACTTTGATAATTTGACCATCAGCATCAATCGCATAGGGCACGAAAATATCATCGCCCATCAGGCGGGTAATCCGTTCGGCGATACTGGTTTTGCCATTGCCAGGATAGCCAAACAAGAAGATCGACGCGCCCGAATTGACCGCTGGCCCAACTTCATTCAACACTTGATCGGTGATAATCAAATCGCTAAAGGCTTTGCGAATATTGCGCCGCGTGATCACCATGTTTTTGATCGTTTGCGCCTTGACTGATTCTAAAAACTGCTCGAATGGAACTGGAGCAGGCCCGCTGTAATTGCTTTTCTTCATGGCATCTTCGGCAGCTTGCGAGCCACGCGGAGTCAAAATATATTCGTAATTGGTATCGCCAAAGCCACGTTGCCCAGCAATGTCGATATATTCCGAGTTGCGCATTTGGGTGATGACTGGATCGACCACACTATAGAACAAGCGCACTTCTTGGGCTAGCTCCATACCAGTGACCCGCGAACGGTTATAAATCACCCGCAGCAATTGGTCCTGAATTTGGGTTCGATTCAGGCCAGTTTCTTCAATTGTAGTTGGTACTTTGGGGTGATAGCTATTCCCCGATGGGGCTGAGCCGTCATCGTTCGGCACATCCCCCCCAAGTACCCGCGCACCACTCAACTTGCCGCTGGCTTGGGCCTCGGCCACCAGCGCATCAAGCTGTTGTTTGTGCATATTTAAGTGGCGCGTTGCCTCATAGTCGTTCTGCTCACGCGCTTCCTTCAAGCAATCATACAGGGCACGAGCAACGGCATACTTAATTCCATCGACATACATATGATGCAAATATTCGCCCGGTCGCACGTAGCAGTCGGGTGTATGATCATTGCGGGCTTTCATTTCGTCATACGAACGCGCATCGAGTAAAAATCGCATGCCTCACATCCCTTCGTTTACTGCGCTTGCAGCAAGCGTTGCTAAATTCTCAAAATCAATCTAATTGATTATAGGGGGCAAAAATCACCCCATGCAAGCACGACTTTGGGGGGAAATGGTTAAAGTACCTTAATCCCCTCTGCTTGGCCTACTATCGCCGATGACCATAACAGGTCAATACTGCTAATTGTGGGTGGGGGTTTTACGCCAACCAACGACTCGCCGCAATATGCTATCGTATAGTCATTATTGTACTACTACATCATATCGTAATTATTCACGATTCTTTAACCACAAGACCATGAGTTGCTAAAGAACTCGTGTAGGATGAGCAAGGAGCGCCAGTATGTTTAAATCAACGCCGCAGAGCGCACAAATTGTGATTATTGAAGATAGCGCGACCGTGCGCGATATGCTTGCACATATCATCCGCGACGATGGCTATCAGGTTGCAACCTACACAACTGCCGTGGATGGGTTAAAATACCTCCAGTCCAGCCAACCGCCGCGTCTGATTTTGCTTGATCGGGTCTTGCCGTATATGTCGTCGGAAGAATTTCTCGAGGCATTGCAAACCGAGCCACGGCTCAGCGCGATTCCAGTTGTGATCATTTCAACCTATTTATACGACGAACCAGCGCCGATCCCGTACACGGTTGGCTATCTCGAAAAGCCAATCGCGATCGACGATTTGATGCGTGTGGTGCGTCGCTATTGTGATTAGGCTGCGGCCAGTGTGCCGCTTATGGTTTGGAGTGTGGCGATGTATACACCTGAAACCGACCGCACGCCGCTTTCAATGCTGATCCATTCCCTCGGGCATGTGCTTGGCGATGTGATTGTGGCCCAAGATGGGGTGTCAGCGTTTGAGCTTGAAGAAGATGTGCGCCAACGCACCAAGCAACGCCGAAGCGATGGAACGCTGCAAGAGACTCAAACCCTGACCGAGTTAATTAGTCAATTACCAGTCGCTCAACTAATCGGGCTGATCAAGGCCTTTACCCATTATTTTGGCTTGGTCAATTTGGCCGAAAGCGTTGAACGCTTGCGAGTGCTAGCCGAGCGCGACCGCCAAAACGGCGATGCTCCACGTTCTGAATCGGTTGAATTGGCGTTGCAAGAGCTGCGTGATCGTGGCATTACCGCCCAGCAAGTTCAAGATTTGCTTGATCATGCCGAGATTCGGCCCGTTTTTACCGCCCACCCGACCGAGGCCAAACGCCGAACAACGCTCAAAAAGCATCATCGGATTGCTGGGGCGGCGCGGCAATTAACCGCCGATACAACCTTTCAACGTCAACGTGAACGCTTACTCGAATCAATTCGTGAAGAAGTGATCTCGCTTTGGCAAAGCGATGAAGTGCGAATTATCAAGCCAACCGTGATCGACGAAGTGAAAAATAATCTCTATTACTTCGAAGAATCGCTGTTCGATATGATTCCGCAACTCTACCGTGATACTGAGGCTTCGTTGCGCCAAATTTACCCTGAGCACGAATGGCGTGTACCAGCCTTCTTGCGCTTTGGCTCGTGGGTTGGCGGCGATCGCGATGGCAATCCATTTGTGATTCCCTCAGTCACGGTTGAAACGCTTAAATTGTTGATGGGCCGTTCGTTGCGCGAGCATATTCACTCAGTTGAGCGCTTGAGCCATCGTTTAAGCCAATCGTCGCGCCAAGTGCCAATTAGCGAAGAATTAGCCCAATCGCTAATCCACGACGCGCCGTTGTTTCCTGAATTGGCGCAAGTGCTGGAGCGGCGCAATCCGCATGAGCCATATCGCCAAAAATGCTCCTACATTCACGCCAAGTTACATGCCACATTGGCTTATGTTGAGCGCTACGAGCCAGATTGGGCACGCGGCGGTCATCGCCCAGCTGAAGGCACATGGTATGCCAATGCCAACCAATATCTCGCCGATTTAGCGACCATGGAATATAGCTTGCGCACCAATGGCGCAGCCTCAGTCGCCGATGGCTTTTTGCGCGATATCCAATGCTCAGCTAAAGTGTTTGGCTTACACACTGCGACCCTCGATATTCGCCAACACAGCAGCCGCCACACCAACGCCTTGAGCGAAATTTTTGAATATGCAGGCATCTGCGACGATTACGCCAGCCTGAGCCAAGCCGAACGTACCATTGTTTTGGAGCGTGAGCTAGCCAATAATCGTCCGTTGATCCCAACCCATCTCTACTACAGCCCCGAAACGGTTGAGATCATCGAAACCTTCCGTACAATTCGTGCGGTGCTTTCCGATTTGAATGCTGAGGCAATCGAAACCTATATTATTTCGATGACCGAAGGCCCAAGCGATATTTTGGCAGTGCTGTTGCTGGCGCGTGAGGCAGGCATTTATCAGCCAGGCGAGCATAGTTGGCTAAATATTGTGCCATTATTTGAAACTGGAGCCGACCTCATCGCCGCGCCAGAGATTATGCACACGCTGCTTTCGAGCGAAGCCTATCGCCAACATTTGGTGCTGCGCAACGATGTGCAAGAAATTATGTTGGGCTATAGCGATTCCAACAAAGATGGCGGTTTTGCCGACGCTCACTGGGCGCTCTATCTTGCCCAAGTGGCCTTAGCCGAAACCTGCTTCCGTCATCGGGTAGCAATGCGCTTGTTCCACGGTCGTGGTGGAGCGGTTGGCCGTGGTGGCGGGCCTGCCAATCGCGCGATTTTAGGTCAACCACCAGGCACAGTCGGCGGGCGGATCAAAATCACTGAACAAGGCGAAGTGATTAGCGATCGTTATGCCGAGCCAGAGACGGCCTATCGCCATCAAGAGCAAATTATCAACGCCGTATTGCGCTCGTCGTTAGGCGTGAGCATCGCGCATATCAGCCAAGAATGGCACGACGCGATGAGCAGCCTAGCCCAAGTATCGCGCAAAGTCTATCGGGGCTTGGTCTACGATCATCCACATTTCTTGGAATACTTCCGCAATGCTACGCCGATTACCGAAATTAGCCGCTTGAATATTGGCTCACGCCCAGCCAGCCGCAAAGCCAGCGACCGCATCGAAGATTTGCGGGCGATACCCTGGGTCTTTAGTTGGATGCAAAGTCGGCATACCTTGCCTGGTTGGTATGGCTTGGGCAGTGCCTTGGAGCATTTAATTCAAGCTGATACCAATGGCCTAACCACCTTGCAGGGAATGTACAACGATTGGCCATTCTTTCGCACCATGCTGGATAATGCCCAAATGATTTTATCTAAGGCTGATATGGATATCGCGGCGCAATATGCCCTACTTGTGCCCGACCAAGCCTTAGCCAACGAAATCTTTGGCTTGATTAAGGCCGAATATCAACGCACGGTTAAATGGATCTGCGAGGTGGCTCAAATTAATGAGCTGTTGGATACCAGCCCAATTTTGCAGCACTCGATTAAGCAGCGTAATCCTTATGTTGACCCATTGAGTTTTGTGCAAATCGAATTGCTCCGGCGTTTGCGCACCGATCCCGATGGGCTTGAGCACAACGATCTTGAGGATGCAATTCTGCTCAGCATCAATGGGATTGCCGCAGGCTTGAAAAATACTGGTTAGCAGTCGGGGTCTAGGGATCAGGGATCAGGGATCAGGGATCAGGATGGTAAGCACATAGATCATAGCTGGAATGGTTTATACCGTTGGCCGTGGTTTAACGTTATAAACCATTCCAATTAGCAGTCCGGTTACGAAAAGCCAAAAGCCTAGAGCCAATCCCCCTTCGTGTTCTTCATCCTTCATCCTTCATCCTTCATCCTTCATCCCTCATCCTTCATCCCTCGTCGCCCCAAGCTTGTATGGTAAGATAAGGCAAGATTTGATTTTACTTCACGGAGGACAACGATGTCGGACCATAAGGTGTACTATAACTACATTGGCGGCGAGTGGGTGCCAGCGCGTTCGGGCAAGACCTACGAGAACCGCAACCCCGCCGATACCCGCGATGTGATTGGCATCTTCCCCGACTCTGGTGCTGAGGATATTGCCGATGCGGTTGCCGCAGCCAAAGAGGCCTACAATGCATGGCGACTTGTGCCAGCTCCCAAGCGTGGCGAGTTGCTGTATCGGGCTTCGCAAATTCTTCAAGAACGCAAAGAGCAATATGCCAACGATATGACCCGTGAAATGGGCAAGGTTTTGGCCGAAACCCGTGGCGATGTGCAAGAAGCGATCGACATGGGCTATTTTATGGCTGGCGAAGGTCGGCGTTTGTATGGCGTAACCACGCCCTCGGAATTGCCCAATAAATTCCAGATGAGCGTGCGCCAACCGTTGGGCGTGTGTGGCTTGATTACACCATGGAACTTCCCAATGGCCATCCCATCGTGGAAGATCTTTCCAGCCTTGATTTGCGGTAACACGGTGGTGATCAAGCCTGCCGAAGATACGCCACTTTCAACCTACAACTTTGTGCAAGCCTTGGTTGATGCTGGCCTACCTAAAGGTGTGGTCAATATTGTTTCGGGCCATGGCCCAACTGCTGGCGAGCCATTGGTGCAACATCCCGATGTGAAAGTGATTTCGTTCACTGGCTCGACCGAAGTTGGTCGCCATGTTTCAACCCTTTGTGCCCAACAAGGCAAGCATGTGTCGCTCGAAATGGGCGGCAAAAACCCCATGATCATCATGGACGATGCTGATCTTGATTTAGTGTTGGCGGGCGCAGTTTGGGGCGCATTTGGCACAACCGGCCAACGCTGTACCGCGACCTCACGGATTATTGCTCATCGCTCAATTGTTGATGAACTGACCAGCCGCATCCAAGCTGAAGCCAAAACCATTCAAGTGGGCAATGGCTTGCTCGACGGTATGCAAATGGGGCCATCAATTAACGAAGGCCAATTGAGCGTGGTTGAAAAATATGTCAAGATTGGCCGTGAAGAAGGCGCTGAATTGGTGCTGGGCGGCGAACGCTTGACCGATGGCGATTTGGGCCATGGCTTCTTCCACCAGCCAACCATTTTTGGCAATGTCAAACGCAATATGCGCATCGCTCAAGAGGAAATTTTCGGGCCTGTGGTTTCGATCATTCCGGTTGATAGCCTTGAAGAAGCGATTGATGTTGCCAACGACGTGCCATATGGTTTGTCATCGTCGATTTATACTCGCAATGTCAATAATGCCTTCATTGCCATGCGTGATCTCTACACTGGGATTGTCTATGTCAATGCGCCAACCATTGGGGCCGAAATTCACCTGCCCTTTGGTGGCACCAAAGGCACTGGCAACGGCAAACGCGAAGGTGGCACCCAGGTACTCGATACCTACAGCGAATGGAAATCGTTGTATGTCGATTACAGTGGTGGCTTGCAACGCGCCCAAATCGATAACGCCGAATAATCAGTATTTCAGCCGAGAGCCAGTCGTTGGGCTGGCTCTCGATTGGATGCAAAAGCGCGTTAAGACTTTGTTTCTTGTCACTCCCCCCTCGTTCGAGTACAATACCAAAAAATTCTGGCACATTTCGTTGTCTCAATGAGCAGCGCTGCTCCAACCCCTTTGCAACGACACGAGAACACACACTTATGATCGCAACATCTTCACGACAGGTAGCCGTGCCACGCACACAACGTCGCCGCTTCACGGTTGAACATCTGGCCTATATTGGCCTTGGCTTGCTCTCGGTGCTGATGCACTTGTGGGCGCTTGGCGGTCGATCATTGCACCACGATGAAACGATTCATGCCTATTATTCGTGGTTGCTCTATCGCGGCGATGGCTATTTGCATGATCCGTTGACCCACGGGCCGTTTTTATATTATTGGACAGCTTTGCAATACTTTTTGTTTGGCGACAATGATTTTACGGCGCGTTTGGCCGCTGCGACCTTTGGAATAGCCTTAACCCTCACTCCTTGGCTGTTGCGCAAAAATATTGGGCGTGGCACGGCCTTGTTGATGGTGGGCTATCTGTTAATTTCGCCAGTAACCTTGTATGTCGGGCGTTTTATTCGCCACGATATTTTTGCGGTTACCCAAGAAATTATCTGTCTGATTGCGATCATTCGCTATATTTCCACCCGCCATGTGCGCTGGATTTATATTTTCTTCGCTTCGTTTGCTTTAATGTTTGTAACAATTGAGACCTCGTATCTCTTTACCTTGACCCTTGGCAGTTTTATTGTGTTGGTCACCTTGTGGCAAGTCAATCGCAAGCTGTTGATTCTGTTTGGAGTCTATGGCTTATTGGCGGTAGCTTGTCTCAAGGGCATCCCTGATCATCGTGGCCTGTTGGTTACAGCTAATGGTAATCCAGCCCCAGTGCTCGATGTTAACGGCCAAGAGCAATGGCTGCCGCTGCCGTTGGTTACTGAAAGCCAAGCCTTGGTCGTGCGCAATCAAGGCGACGATCTGTTTTTCGATGACACCGCCAATGGTGGTTTCCGCCAAGGCTACTTCTCGAAGCTCAGCGAAACCTTGTTTGGGATTGATGATGCCGAGGTACAATCGAACCCAAGCCGCTTGTATCACCAAGTCAAAAATCAAACGCTTTATGGCAATAACGGCGTGTTTATGCACATGCCAATTACCGCCCTAACGCTGCTCACGCTGGTCTTTTTGATCGCGGTGATTGTGATTATTTGGTTTTACAAGGGCAAAGATCAAACCCAAACCATGTGGAAACGAGCGGTCAGCCAAGCCCCTGAGCGTAGTTTATTGCCAGCTTTGGATTCACTGTGGAGCATTCACGGGGCGCTGGCAGTAATTTTGGGCTTGGTGATTTACGCCGCCTTCTTCACCTCGTTTGGGGTGCATCCAGTTGGCGTGGTTTCGGGGATTGCTGGTTCGCTGCTGTATTGGGTGGCGCAACACGATGTTGAGCGCGGCGGTCAGCCCAGCCATTACTATTTTGTCCAATTGCTAGTGTACGAGCCATTGCTGCTCTTTGCTGGCTTTGCGGCAACCTTGGCAGGTATCGGCCACTTAGCGTTGCAAATCAAACGGGGCGCTGCTTTGACGGCTCAGCGCATGGCTCCTGGCTTGTTGGCGTGGTGGGCGGCTGGCTCATTTGCCTTGTATAGCTGGGCTGGCGAGAAAATGCCATGGATCACCCTGCACGTGGCCGTACCATTGATTTTTATTGCCGCTTGGGGCATTGGGCAGATTTTTGCTTGGGGCTTTCAGCCAATTCAAAAAGCTTGGCTGAGCAGCAAAATGCCAACCCGCCGCGATGAATGGCTTGGGCTATTTGGCTATTTGGCGGTGGTGGGTTTGGTTGCTAGCTATGCACTCATGCAATTGGTGCGGATGATTCGCATCCAACCCAATATTGCGCCAACTGGTAGCCCCGCCACACCGATGTTCCTCGTAAGCATGATTTTGATTGTGCTAGCAATTACGGGCTTTTATAGCTTGTTCCATGGCTGGCGGCGAGCGCTGACAGGCTTAACCTTGGCCTTAACCATTATGTGGAGTGCCTATTCATTCCGCTCGGCTTGGCGCTTGAACTATCAAAATGGCGATATTCCAGTAGAAATGCTGGTGTATGTGCAAAGTTCGCCCGATGTTGGCCGCGTGATGGATGATTTACGCGAAGTTTCGTTCGCAGAGACAGGCCGCATGGAATTGCCGATTATGTACGATAACGAGCAAATCTGGAAGTGGTATGTGCGCGAATATACCAAAGCAGTCGGCTTCTCTGGCTCGATGAATAGCCCAGCCAGCGCTGAAACAGCGGCAATTTTGATGATCGACAGCAATTGGTCTACCAACGAAGCCAATGTCCAAGGCTTCCTTGAAGGGCGTTTCCCATTGCGTTGGTGGTTCCCCGAAGGCCAGTTTTATCGCTTTGCCGAAGTACCAGAACTTGATGCCAATGGTCAAACCATGCGCGATAGCAATGGCGAGCAAGTGATGAAAGCTGCGCCATATGATCAAGATTCGACAATTGGGCGGGTGATACGCAACCCATTTGATGCTAAAACCCAAAATGAGCTTTGGCGTTATTTGCTGTTCCGTCAGCCACCAGGCCAACTCTCATCGGTTGACTTTAAAGTCTATGTTCGCCCGCGCTATGCCCACGTGTTGGGCGTGCAAGCTCAAAACGTGAATGGCCAATCGCAGGTGCGTTAGGCCGGTCTGTGTTTCCACTTTGTAACGAGATGATTTGTTGCTTATGACCACACCTGACTTAACCAAAAAGCGTCTGCGTCGCGCTCAGCCAATTCAAGTGCGCCGTCGGCAGAGTTCATCATGGTTAGATCGTTCGATTGCGTTTAGCTGGCTGAATAGCGAGCTGATCGGCTATGTTGTGTTGATTGCGCTGAGTGTGTTTATGCACTTGTGGCAATTGGGCAATATGGCCATGCACCACGATGAATCGATCCATGCCAAATATAGCTGGCAGTTTTATATGGGCAAAGGTGGTTTCCAATGTGGCCTGAATAGTGCCCAGTCGGATACCTACTGTTATAACCCAGTTTTTCACGGCCCAACCCTGTATCTCAGCACCTATCTGAGCTACTTTTTATTTGGGGCGAGTGATGCCACCGCCCGTTTGCCAATGGCAGTCGCAGGGATTGCCTTAGTCGCTTCGTGTTGGATGTTGCGGCCATTAATTGGTAAACGCGCTGCGTTGTTGAGCGCTGGCTTGATGGTGCTCTCACCAACCTTGCTCTACTTCACGCGCTTTGCCCGCCACGATGCCTTGGCAATTCTGTTCACCTTCTGGTTGATGGTTGGCTTGTTTCGCTTTTGGCAATCGGGCCGCAGTCGCTGGCTGAATTTGGCCATGGCCAGTTTGGCGCTGCTCTGGGCAACTCATGAACTGGTCTTTATCATTGGCTTTATCATTATCAGCTTTTTGGCGCAACGTTGGCTCTGGGAAGTTTTAGGCTCGAAAATATTCGTGATTGGCTCAGGCATTTTGATGGCCGTCACTGGTATTTTGATGATCTTCCAGCCGCATGTTTCGCTGCCAACTGCCACCAACCAAGAAGCCAATGTATTAAATTTTGGTGGAATCGGCTTGATTGGCTTTTCAACCTTGCTCTTTGGCCAATTGGTCAGCTTGCGTTGGAGCGAAGCGCCGCTATTTCGTCAAGGCTTGCGCTATGTCAATAAATGGGTGTTTTGGCAAGCCTTTGCCGCTTTTGCCGTAACCTTTATTGTACTGTTTAGCACCTTCTTCACTTATCCACGCGGGATAGGCGATGGCCTGTTTGCTGGAATTAGCTATTGGTTTGGTACGCAGCAAACCTATGCGCGTGGCGACCAACCATGGTTCTACTATTTCATGCAATTGGGCATCTACGAATTATTGCCAGTCAGCTTAACCTTGGTTGGCTTAGGCGGCTGGCTGGCCAAAATTGGTTGGCGCAAGGCGGTTATCAATTCCAGTTTATGGGATGAAGAAACTCCCAAACCTGCTGAGGCTGACGCTGCTCCTACGCAACCCGAGGCCGAAGCTGAGCCAGCAGTTGTGACAATTGAACCAATTGTTGATGGCATTCCAGTTGGCGAAAATCCAGTTGTAATTGCTGGTCAAACCTCATATATGGCCCAAGCTGAAGCCGAAGCCAATACAACCAAACCTGGA
Source organism: Chloroflexota bacterium (assembly GCA_020161265.1). Taxonomy (NCBI): domain Bacteria; kingdom Bacillati; phylum Chloroflexota; species Chloroflexota bacterium. The sequence goes on from JAIUOC010000011.1 coordinate 82,079, forward strand.
TTCGAAGAAACAGTACCAGCAATATGGTTAGGATTTTTATTCTATTGGTTCTTGATGGCCTTGACCGTGTTTTCGTGGGCTGGCGAGAAAATGCCTTGGCTAACGATTCACATGACCTTACCAGCAGTTTTGGCCGGAGCATGGGCGCTCGATAAAATCATTGAGCGCACCAATTGGGCCGAAACCAAGCGCACAATTGCATGGTTGGCAATTCCTTTGGGTAGCATTGCTTTTGCCCTGATTATTGCAATTATGGGTTCGATTGGGGCTTCAACCGGAGCCAGCCAACAGGTGATGACCACTCGCGTCAGTGGCTTCTTGCTGGTCGTGTTATTGCTGATCGTTGGGGTGTTGCTGTGGATGTTGACGCAACGAGCACGTTTGCGCATCATTGCAGCTTTTGCCACGTTGGGAATTTTGGCACTTTTGGGGATTTATAGCCTGCGCTCCAGTGTGGTTGCAGCCTATATTCAACCAGATGTGCCCGTGGAATTTTTGGTGTACACCCAAACCGCCCCTGATATGCCCGTGATTGTGCGTGAAGCTGAGCGCTTGGCAATTAGCCAAACCCGCAACAGTCGCTCAATCGAAGATCCAACGGGCGGCCATACCATGAAAATTCTAATTAGCTCAGGCGATGATGCAAGCCCAAGCCGCGAAGGTGGCTTGAATCAACCGCTCGATTGGTATTTCCGCGATTGGACGAATATTCAGTGGGTCAGCAAGAGCCAAATCGCCACGCTCGACCAAACGATGCTCGATGCACCAATGGCGATCTTCTCGAAATCGAATTTAGCTACTGATACGACCCAACGCATGGAACAAGCAGGCTATGTGCAGCTCTACGATACCTATCATAACTGGTGGTTCCCTGAGACGAGCAGCGATGGCCTATCAAGCTATAAAGAAAAACTGTATGATCCGGCCTATGGCTGCGATCCAGCACTCAAAGGCCAGCAAGATGTCAATGGGCGCTCAAAATTTAACTGTACCTTGGGCGGCGCATTTATTCTAACATGGCCATTCCGTCCATCGAATTGGGTCGCGTTGCGTGAGTACATGCTCTCGCGTGAGTTGCCCGATACGGTTTCGTTGAGTGGCCGTGAAATTGTCGTTTTCGTCAAGCGCGATTTGGCTAGCTTGCCGGTTGGCGAGGGCGGGGCAGTTAGCGGTACAGGCAGCACGCTCAAATTGGTTTCCGAAGGCCAATTGTTAGGCGATGAACCAGCCGAACCACGTGGCATTGCAACTGGTCCCGATGGCTCGGTCTATATTGCCGATGCCCCGAACAATCGCATTTTGGTTTATCAAACTGACAGCCAAACCCGCATTATCAGCGGCACGAACACTGGCGCATTGCTCGAACCATCGGGCGTTGCAGTCGATGAACAGGGCTTTGTCTATGTTGCTGATACCTGGAATGCCCGCATTGCTAAGTTCAACCCTCAAGGCAATTTCGTCACCAGTTGGGGCAGTGGTAGCGAAGAATTACAACCTGGCTCAGGCAAGCGCTTGACCCGCACTGGCGGCACAACTGAGGGCAATAGTGCTAATCCGCTGGGCTTCTTTGGCCCACGCAACTTAGTGGTCGGTAGTGATCGCGTCTATATTGCCGACACAGGCAATAAACGGGTGGTTGTCACCGATACTGATGGCAATTATCTGGGTCAAGTTGGCACCGCTGGCGCAGGCATCGGCCAATTCAACGAGCCAATTGGCTTGGGCATTGCCAACAACAATTTATATGTTGGCGATACTTGGAATGGTCGAATTCAGGTATTCCCACTTGATGCCAATGGCGTACCGCAAGGCGTACCAAGCGTGCAATGGCCAGTTGCGGGCTGGCAAACCGATACCTACCTCGACCCATTCATTGCGGTTGATAGTCAAGGTCGGGTGGCAGCGGCAATTCCTAGCAAAAACCAAGTTGCCTTGTATGGGGCAACTGGCCAATTGCTATTGGTTTGGGGTGGCCAAGGCAACGACGATGCCTCAACTGGTCAGCCTAGTGGCATGGCCTTCGCACCCGATGGCAGTGTGTATGTCAGCGAAAAAGCCAATCGCCGGATTCAGCGCTGGGTTCTGCCCAAAGTTCGCTAAATTGTCCTAGCTTACTACAAGCCCATGGTCAAAACCATGGGCTTGTGTCATTAATCAGGCTTGCTATGCTACAATGGCGTTAATTCCAGCCCCCATTATTAACTGCTCTTTTGCGTAGGTGAAGGTGTGTTATGACTCAGCCGCAAACCACATATGACCCCGATAGCGATAGCCTTTTGTTGCGTTTGGCCTATGGCGATGAATGGTTGCAGTTTGATTTAAACGACTATGTGCAGGTCGAGACCGATCCCCAATTGCAAACGTGCTATGCCCTAACCTTAAATGATTATTCACTGCTGATTGCTCAAACCAAATACGGCCAGCGTTTCTTTCCGCTTGATGGTTTGCAAACGCTCCACCAAGAGCAACAAGAACGGCTGCTGGCATTATTGCTCAGCCAAGGCTTACAACCATTTTTAAGCGTTGCCGCCTTTACGCCATCCTTGGTCGATACTGTCCCGATGATCACCATCCACGATTCGATCAGCTTTGATCAGGCCGAATGGCAATCGCGTTTTGGCCAATATCGTTAAATTTGATGGTTGGGCTATCGGCACAATTGTTGGTATTTCAACCAAGCCGATAGCTCATAGCCTTAGGGTGTAGAATCAAAACTCCCGATCGCCGATCCCCAACAACCGATCTCCTTCCCTATGTTCTATGTTCTATGTTCTTCTAGCTTCTTTCTGTAGTTAAATCTTTCACTTTTGCTTGGCAAGTATCGACCTGCATGATTAAAAGCATCGCGTATAATAGGCCATATATTGATTCGACCTTTCATGTGGAGGTTTTATGTCGGCTGAGTTTCGTGTGGAGAAAGATTCGCTCGGTGAGGTACAGGTGCCAGCGTGGGCATTGTATGGGGCACAAACTCAACGAGCAGTGCAGAATTTCCCCATCAGCGGGCTGAAACAGTACCCTGCATTCATTTGGTCAATGGCGACGATCAAAAAGGCCGCCGCTCTTGTCCACCAAGATTTAGCGTTGCTCGATGCCAAAATGGCCGCAGCGATTGTGCAAGCAGCCGATGAAGTGATCGATGGCAAATTAAACGATCACTTTGTGGTTGACCCATTCCAAGCTGGCGCTGGTACTTCGCACAATATGAATATCAACGAAGTGATCTCTAATCGGGCTAACCAAATTTTGGGCTACGAGATTGACGACCCCAAAAAGCCCGTCAACCCCAACGATCACGTTAATATGGCTCAAAGCACCAACGACACGATTCCAACCGCGTTGCGTTTGGGCGCGTTGTGGCGCTTAGATGAGTTGGTCAATACGGTAATTGGCTTGGCCGAAGTATTGGCTGCCAAAGGCCAAGAGTTCGATCATGTGCTCAAATCAGGGCGCACCCACTTGCAAGATGCTGTGCCAGTGCGCTTGGGCCAAGAATTCAATGCTTATGCCAAAGCTGTTCGGCTTGATGCCAAACGCATCCAAGCTGCTGGCGATCGTTTGCGTGAACTGGGCATTGGTGGCACAGCCACTGGCTCAGGCTTGAACGCTCACCCCGAATATCACGCTCGCATGGTCACCAAATTGATTGGTTTGACTGGGATCGATTTGCGCACGTCAGACGATTTGTTTGAACGCATGCAAAGCATGGGCGACCAAGCCGATTTCTCTGGCTCAATGCGGGCTTTGTGTGTCACCTTGATTCGGATTGCCAACGACCTGCGTTTGTTGGCTTCTGGCCCAGCAACTGGCTTGGACGAAATTCGTTTGCCAGCAGTTCAGCCAGGTTCGTCGATTATGCCTGGTAAAGTCAACCCAGTCTTGGCCGAAATGCTCAACCAAGCCTGTTTCCATGTGATGGGTAATGATCACGCAGTAACCTTGGCTGCCCAAGCTGGCCAGTTGGAACTTAACGTGATGATGCCAATCATCGGCTATAACATTTTCCAAATGATGGATGTCTTGATTGGCGCAGTCAAGGCCTTTACCGAAAAGTGTGTCTTGGGTATTCAAGCCAACGAAGAAAAAGCTACAGGTTGGTTGGCCAAGAACGCCATTTTGGTAACCGCGCTCAACCCAACGATTGGCTATCTCAAAGGCGCTGAAGTGGCCAAAGAAGCCATGGCGACCAACCGCACGATTCGCGAAGTGGTGGTCGAAAAAGGCTATTTGACTGCTGAAGAAGCCGATAGCTTGCTCGATGTTCGTGCTATGACCGAAGGCGGGATCTTCGGTGGCGGCGGCGCTGGCGGCTAAACATTAAGCTAAATCCAACTATTTCAACCCCTTGCTCAGCCTGAGCAGGGGGTTTTTGATTACTGGCCGCAATACCAAAACTGTGACTTTGTTTGACACAGCAGTTTGTTAGAGTAAGGCCAGCAAAACCAAGTGGCCCAATGCACAGGTTTGAGCGTTAGACAATGGTTTGAGTATATGCGAGGTGCAATTGTGGGTACGGCAAGCGCTGCGCCGCAAGGCGAACCAACCCAGCGCCGCAAGTTCCAGCTGACCAACTTAGATGGCAATAACAACAAATACTATCTAGTTGAGATCTGGCAGCTTGCAGCAAATGATGTTTATTTTCGCGCTACCTATGGTCGGGTTGGCTCTGCCGCCCAAATCGATGAGAAAGTGACGACTCAGGAATGGATCGAGCGCAAAATTCGCGAAAAGCTCAAAAAAGGCTATCACGAGGTGGCTTTACACCGCCCAACGGTCGTTGCCACCGCGCCAGCACCAGTTGTAACGCTGGCTGAGCCAATTCGCAAAGTGATTGATTATATTTTCGATGAGGCTGGCGAGGGCATTGCTTCGTATTTGGCAGTTGGCCTCGATGCAATTTCGGCTGAGCAAATTGAGCATGGCCGTAAATTATTGGCCTTGTCTCAGCTCCAACATAGCACATGGCAAAAAAGCCAAACGCCCGCTAATTTGGCCTTGCTCAGCAGCACGATTCAACATTTTTACAATACCGTGCCAACCAAATTGCCCAGCCGAATCAAGCGTGAAACCGTCGTCGAGAATTTTTGTAACGATTTCGACCAACAAGAAACGCGTTTGCATCAGCTTGAGGCCGCGATTGCGACGATGACTGCTCAGCAGCAAAATCCGCAGGTTTCACGCTACGAAACCTTGGGCGCTGATCTCGATCTCTTGCCACAGAACGATGATCGCTATCGCCAAATTTGCGATTATGTGGACCGAACCAGCGTGCATGGCTATAAAGTGCGGGTCAACAGCGTTTTCACAATCAATATTGCCGCCGAACGCCGTACCTTTGAGCAAAGCCAGTTTGGCCGCAGCAATACTCAATTGTTATTCCACGGCACGGCAGGCCAAAATGTGCGCCACATCTTGCGCAGCGGCCTCGTTTGCCCGCGCACTCCCTCGAATGGGCGCATGTTTGGCCACGGCATTTATTTCGCCAATAAGGCCACCAAATCAACCAATTATTGCTCGGTGCGGCGGCGTAATCGCCCGATGTTTCTCTTTTTGGCCGATGTGGCTTTGGGCAATCCATATGTTGCGCCAACTGCCCAGAGCGATTTTCGGGCTGCGCCCAAGGGCTTCGATTCGGTTTGGGGCAAAGCGCAACATACCGTCGCATGGGCCGGCAAACTGCAATACGATGAATTTATTGTCTATCAATCAGCCCAACAAACCTTACGCTATTTGGTGCTTTTCGACCGCTAAAAACAACACTATTAACTTTGGAGGCTTGTATGCAACTTGGTGATTGGGTTGAATTTCAAATTATTGTCAGCAAACAATCAAAAGGCCCAGGCAGTACGCCAACCACCCAAAATATGGGGCGAGTACGGCGCGGAATGGTCATTGGGGTGCGCAATGTTTATGATGTGGTTGGTGGCAATCCGCCACAATTAGCCAATCCCCAACCAGTGTTGATTGTGGCGGTTTCGTTGCATCGAGCTTACCGTGTTTTCCCCCACGATGCCACACTGACCAATCCACCAACGCCACGCCGTAGCCGCCAACGCCGGGTTGCCGCGCCAGCAGCCCAAACGGTGGCTCATGGCAGCGATGACGACGATTGGCACGCTGTCGATGATCAGGCATTAAGTTTATTAATCGCCGAACAAATTGGCAATTGGATTACCGCAGGCCAAATGTTCACTGCCTACGATATAACGATGGCCTTGCGCAGCGCCAACCCACGCTTGATCATCAAGCATGAACGGGTACGACCATTAGTCCATGAAGTGATGGCCTCGGCGGTGGTCAGCGGCTTGTACGAACGCGAAAGCGCCTCGTTCAATAGCAATCAAGCCACGCGCTACTTGCCAATTGAAGCCTAAATCAGAACATAGATCATAGAGCAAAGAACATAGAGTATCGAAACCGCGAAGAACACGAAGATCGCAAAAATTAACTAGGTGGTATGTTTGAGTTGCCGCTAAATGGAATAGGACGATACATCCAACCTTCGTGCGCTTCGTGTCCTTCGTGGTTAACGGTCTCTAATCTCTAATCCCTCGTTTAGCGCTCGGCAAAATGCTCGACTGGCTCACGGGGCACGCGGGGTAAGATTGCCGAAACAACTTCATAGGCATTCGTCCCCAACCACTCAGCCACTTCCTCGGCGCGAATTTGATCAGTACCCTGTTGACCGATCAGCACCACCTGATCGCCACGTTGCACAGCATCAAGTTCGGTCACATCGATCATGGCATAATCCATACAAACCCGCCCGACGACTGGCACGCGCTGACCATGAATCAGTACTTCGCGCCACGGCTGGGGTGCACGCCGAAATCCATCGGCATAGCCGACCGGAATTGTGGCAATGCGCGAGATGCGGCTAGTGACAAAGGTACAGCCATATGAAATTGGGCTGCCTGCTGGCAACTCGCGCACTTGAGCTACCTCAGTCTGGAATTCTAAAACTGGCTGAAGATTCAAATGCACATCGCTGCTTGGGTCGATGCCATATAAGGCTATTCCGGCTCGCACCATATCATAGCGAGCACTTGGATGAACCATGGCCGCAGCACTATTGGCGGTATGCACCACAGGCGGTCGTAATCCACGCTGAGTTAATTGATCAAGTAGCGTTTGAAAACGTTGCAGTTGCAAGCCAAAAAAGCTTGCATCAGCCTCATCGGCGTTGGCAAAATGGGTGAAAATGCCGACAACCTCAATGCCCGCTAAGCCTTGCAACCATTCGATAAAATCTACCGCTTGCTCAACCGCCAAGCCCAATCGGGCCATGCCGGTATCAATTTTGATGTGCACCTGGGCTTTTAGACCCAAGGCTAAGGCCTGTTCATGCAACGATTGAGCAACATGGCGATCAAATAATGCTACGCTGATCCGATTGAGCAGGACTTCGCGCATTTGCCAAGCTGGCGTATAGCCCAAAATCAAGATTGGCGCGGCAATATCAGCTTGGCGCAAATGGAGTGCTTCGCCCAAGGTTGCTACCGCCAACGAGCTTGCCCCATTTAATAAGACGGTGCGGGCTGAACGAACTGCACCATGGCCATAAGCATCGGCTTTAAGCACCGCCATGACAGGTACGCCGACGGCCTGGCGAATGCGCTGGACATTGCTCGCCAAGGCATCAAGATCAATCCGCACCGTCGTGGGTCGATCGGGCAGGCCAATGCGCACATTGCGCCAAACATGCTCTTGGCGCACCAAAACCTGACGTGGATCAGCTTCAGGAGCCAACAAGCCTGCGACGACATGTTCCATCCGTGCTTCAGCCGCCCCCTTGACCAACACCAAATCACCTGCACCAAGATCGGTTGGGACAGCCGCTAACACCGCCGCCGCACTATGCACGCTCATGGTGTTAATTTGATAACCGTAAGTTGCGCTTGCTTCACGGGCACTGGTAGCAGCAAGCGCAGCTTGGTCGCCTTTAGTAATCAGTAAATCAACATTTTGGGCAGCAATTTGACCCGCTTGTTGATGAAAGCGAGCACTGGCAGTACCCAATTCAGCCATATCACCGAGGATCGCAATCCGGCGGCGAGCAGGCAACGACCCAAGCGTTTGCAAGGCTGCATACACCGATTCGGGCGCAGCATTAAAGGTATCATCAATAATGGTTGCGCCATTGCGGCCAGCCAACGGATTGAAACGGCCATGGGCTGGGCGCAAATCAGCCAAGGCCTCCTGCATTTCGGCCAAACTCAGGCCAGCAACATGGCCAACAGCGATCGCAACGGCGGCGGCCTGAACACTTGGCACGCCACTTGCTAGGAGTTGAATACGTTCAGGGGCATGTTCAGGTATGTGGATAGTGAATCGGGTTGACTGAACAGTGCTGGTCACATTGCCCCAACGAATTTCACACGCTGCATTCTGCCCAACCCGCAGAAGGCGAGCGTGCGTTCGTTCAGCCATTGCAGCCACAAGAGGATCGTCGCCATTCAAGATTGCGTAACCGTGGGCGGGTAACTGTTGAATAATCGCGGCTTTTTCGTGGGCAATCGCGGCTTGTGAGCCAAATGCCCCAAAATGAGCCGAACCAACATTGGTGACAATCCCAATCTCGGGGGGGAAAAGCTGACACAGCTGGGCAATCTCGCCTGGGTGATCAGCCCCGAACTCTAAAACTGCCCATTGCTGAGCCGCAAGCTCGGCCATGGTCACCGATAAGCCTAAATCGGCATTGAACGAACGTGGGCTACGCAACACCGAGTAGCGGCTTGCCAACACATGGGCAATCGCTCGTTTGGTTGATGTTTTACCAACGCTGCCAGTAATTGCTACTGTGCGCGGCGCGTGTTTGGCAAACTGAGCCTTAGCCCAGCTGCGCAATAAGATTAAAGGATCGTTACAAATTATCATGGTGATTGATGCAGGAATGACGCTAGGTGCATATTGACAGACCACTCCGGTTGCCCCAGCGGCAATTGCATCGCGAATAAAACCATGGCCATCGGCCCGCGCTGTTTGTAGCGCAATAAACAAATTACCAGTTTGGGCTAGGCGTGAGTCATAGGCCCAACCTGACCATTGTATTTGGTCGCCAGCTTGGGCTATATGTGCTCCAGCAGCGATTAAATCAGCAACGTGAATCATTTAATTCCTACCAACTACCAAGCCTAATCGAGCATGTTAGGCCAGCGATCTACACCATGCTATCCCACATGGCTTCCCTACTTATGGGGATGCATTATAGCCAAAATTGGCGACCTTCGTCCTATCAGGATATGTGCATAGCGCCAAGTAGAACGGTTGTATAATCGCAGTGTGTGTTGGTATTTTATCTCGTGGAGGGATGTTTTATGCAACGGATTCGGGTAGTGCTACGCGAAGTGGCGCAACAAAAGGGGTTCAACATCACATCACTGGCCGACGCTGCCAAAGTCAACCCTGAAACGGTTCGCAAACTGTGGCACGATGAATCGAAGCGCATCGACCGCGAGAACCTTGAGAAAATCGCTAATGCGCTCCAAGTTAGCCCGCTAATGCTGCTCTCAGTTGGCGGTAAGGAATGAGAAACAATGAAGGTCGGGGTTACCCGACCTTCATTGTTTCTAGCGGTAGAATATTCAGCAGATTTCATTGACAGCGAGGGGTAGCCATGCTATGATCGCAGTATACAAAAAATTTGCTCCATTATATGCGAAAGTCGGCTCCATGCCGTGCGCTCGGTAAACGAGCCTAGCTATAATGGAGTAATTTTATTTAACTCAAAATTATTTTTTCGATCATAAAATTTTTCACGTTCTCTTGCTTTTGTATCGTATAAATCGAAAATGAGACTAATTTTTGAACGCACAATATCAATATAACGAATTTCACGATAGATAAATGCTCGCTGAACTGCCCAATTCATATAATCAATAATTGATAAACAAGGCTCAGCACTAGGAGTTTGCGCATAAATCTGGCGTTGATTATCTATTGTACGATTATTTTTTTGCTCAAACTTGGCTACTGCTTGATTGATTGCTTCATCAAGTCGTTCTTGGCGAGTACTGGAACCACGTTGTGAAAAATAAATATGATTTGTGTGATGCAGATGTAAATTATTTTGAAATAATAGGCTCACTAGGTGATGATAAAACTCGCCTTCCTTCGCTTGAAAGTTATTCCGAAAAACTTTTTCTACTTTTCGCGCAACCACAAATTGCGCACTAAAATCCATCGTGGCAAGTTCTTCAAAGAAACTGTCACGAATCTTGGCAACATCATTCTTTGCATGAAAAGCCTTCTTCGTTTTAGCTAATGATGGAATTTGTTGGTATTCAGGATTATTCACAACAGATTGATGAAATTGCCAAACCTGGTTGCGTAAAAGTGAAGGATTATTGGTTTTAATAAAGCCAAGCAGTAATATTTTAGAGCATCCCTGTTCGCCAACAATCAAGTTGCCACGTTTATCATAAAACGTTGGATCACCAGATTCATCCACGAAAAAATAACAATCATTTGGCTTCATGCCGGCCACCCTAGCTAGTTTGATCGTTCAATATCATACCTAAAATTGAGGGCTGAACAAACTATAGGATTAACCCATAGTCATTCAGCCCTCAACAGATTCAGGCATCCAACTCGTTTACAAGAAATCGATTTCGCAGGCACCTGACATACAGGCCAATTCTTGGGCTGCCGTGGTCAAATCTTCTTCTTCGTAGCGATAGACTTTCGAGAAGTCGATTGGCGGGAATTCTGCCGCCAGTTTTTCGTATTCTTCGCGGCCAATCTCCACATACGGCATTTGGGCATAATTGGCATCAAACGATGGCAAGAAGGCCATCCCTCCAATTACCTCGCGGTTTTCCCAAATCCACTTCATGACTTCCATTACTTCATCGGGCTTGTAGGTAATCGTCACCGATGGATTGTGCTCAGTCCAATTGAGTTTGTTTTGCAACCAATAGTTACATTGCTCAATCGCCCCACGGCTGTTACGCGTGATGGCATTTTCGGGCGCTTTGACTGGGAAGTGCACCACCCAGGTCGTGGCATCATCACGGGTTTGGCCATTTTCAGGGTCCATTGGCACGCCAGCATCACGCAACACTTTGTAAATTGGTGAGTGGGTGCTGACCCGCACGTTGCGAATGTAATAGGGTGCCCAGCGTGAGTGCAAACCTGAAGCACAATCGAGCAGTTGGCTGCTGTTGCCACTTGGCTTGACACAGGTGATCGATACCGATTGATTGATGCCCAACTTTTCGGCATACTCGCGGTTGACTTCGACCGCAATTTCTAGCAAACGGCGCTGAACTTCGGGATCTTGCGCGACTTTGCTATCCATTTGGCCAGTGATGTCTACGCCGAGCAAGCGTTCTTCTTGGCAGTTTTCCGACCACTGAGGCCGCAAGCCTGGGAAGTGGGTCGCCATCGATTGAATCGTACCGATAATCGTAGCAACCTCGACTTTTTCGCGCAATGTTTCAAAGGTATCGTCGGCGCGGGCGACCGCTGCCGTCAAATTACAAAACTGGTAGGGCCGCAGAATAATTTCGCCACCAAAACTGTTACCTGCTCTTGCGAGCCGCCACAACCATTTCTGTTGTGGTCTGCACCTTCAATCGGTTATACGTGCAGTTCAGAGTGCGTCACCAACTCGACTGAGTTGCCCCTTGTCACTCGTTCGCGGCTTCCCTTGCGGGCGATCCGACGACGTTACCTACTTCTAGGCTTCCATCGTTATTCAGGGTTTTCCTAGGTTGTCACCAACTTAGGCCGCTAGGCTCAACGGATTCGTGCCAAATTCGGCGGGCTTACGACGGCTTGGGCGCATATCGATCGCGCTTTGGCGATTGAAGATGCCAGGTTCGCCGCGACCAGACTTAACCATCGCCAAGACTTGCTCGATAATTTCGAGTTGGGTCAAGCCACTTGCTGGCCAAACTGCCGAGTTGTTGGCGTTCCAGCGTTGGCTATTTTCGCGGTCGAAATCACCATCTTTGGCGGTCAGCATATCGTGATCATCATAATCGAACAGACTGATCATTGCTGTGCGACGCACGCCACCACTGACCGCTGCATTGCCAACCGAGCACATAATGTCGTGGGCATCGATTGAGCGCAGGAATGAACCTTGGCGAGCCAAAACCCGTGAGCGAGCAAAATCGAGCATTTGACGGAACGGCTCAGGCCCAGAGGCACGACCACCTTTGATCCGCAAGGGAGCGCCAGCAGGCCGTAATTGCGAAAGATCAAAGGTTACATCATTGCCAGCGAACCAGGTTTCTAAGCCAAAGCGCAGTGCTTCAGCCCAGCCCTCAGCCGAATCTTCGACCACATATTGGCTAGCTGGTGCGCCAGATTGACGCTTGACCCGTGGGAATTGCTCAATGTATTTATGTTCGACTGAGAAGCCCACGCCACAACCGCTCATCGAAATAATCAGCGCCTCAACAAACGAGTCGATGCTATCGACTGGTAAATACGAGCAGTTATAAATGGCAATATTGTTGCGGCGAGCAGCTGGTCCAGCCATCGCCAACAAACGCATCGAAGGCATCGCCCGCATTTCGAGAATAGCTTGGCGCACGCGGTTGTAATCGGCATCGTCAAGTTTATTGTCAGAAATTTCGCGCAAGAAATTGACCGAGCGATCGACTGTTTCGATCCAAGTTTCGCGGCGACCTAAATCGTAATCGAAGCGCGAGTATTTATCAAAAAATTGAAATTTTTGCAACGGCGAGGGGAAATATTGATCCGATTCGGCAAACGCATGGCGAATCGCTTCGGGAACAGGGCGTTGCTCACGCTTTTTGGCATGCTCGGCGCGATAGAGAATATAGCTCTTGGCGGCTTCGAACTCGCCAGCAGCTTGCAACATCACCTCAACCGTATCTTGCACGGCCTCGACGGTTGGGGTCGTGGTATATTTGGCAGCCAAAATATTGACCACGCGCTGGGCCAATTCGGCAACGGTGGTATGCGGTTGACGGCCTAAACCAGCAAAACAGCGGGTCAAAGCGCGTTCAATCCGGGCCACATCAAACGTCACCTCACGACCATCACGCTTGATGATTGTGGTTGGCGGCGCTACTTGGCGGTCATCGAGCGAGGTCAACGTGACCTGTTCCGTCATAACCAAGTCCTTTCAAACATCCAAAATAAAGACAACAAAAAATTAAGGGTGCAATCAAAATGTGATTGTTCCCATTGTTGGAGTAAGTATTGCTTGGTTGCGTGTGCATTTAACGCAGAGGCGCAGAGCAATCGATTTAATTTGGTTGCATTGGGGCAACCATGAATACCTAGAGAGTGAGCCTTCCCATTAAAAAACAGCAAGTAGAGAGTGCTGGCTCTTACTTACTGTACAAACTCAAAAAAACTGCGTTACATGCCGTAACGCCACTGTAAATCTACTCTGTAACCTGTGCTTAGTTGAAAGCAATGAAGTGTTGTGCAATCCAATATATAGTATGTCTTTTTAGCTGTCAACACTAGATGTAGTGTTTTTTATGGTAAAGTGTGCTAAAAAACGAGGTCTCATCGTTGGCTATTTAGCAGATTATAACGGTGCAAAACTTGCTTATCCACAAAGTATAAACAGGCCCGCAAACCGATTTTAACCAAGATGAGAGAATCCTAAATTGGACAAAATCACCCCTAAGGGTGAAACCATTCGTGGGATTTGAACTATCATCATTTAAATGTAATGTACCAACGCGAGGGTTTGGCTCTATAATAGGCCTAGCGATTTTAGACAAGGTATGTTTATGGCGCAAGCAAACCAGCCCAAACCAACAATTGCTTGGAGTTTGATCGGCGGACTGGCGCTAGGTCCAATTCTGCTGATCATTCTGCGGCTGTTTCCTGCGCTCGATCTGCGGATTCAATCGCCAGCTGGCCATTTTTGGATTGTTACCAGTGCCTTGCTGGTTGGTCTTTTGATGATTGGCCTAGTAATTCGGGCAGCCTTGGTGCGACGCGATGGCCGAGCGCTAATGCTTGGTTTTGGCTTTTTGGCCATGTCGCTGATGTTTCTAATTCATGCGATCGCCACGCCAGGCGTGATGTTTGAAAATACCTCGGTCGCAACCCAGTGGTCAACTCCGTTGGCGCTGTTGGTGGCGGCCATTATTTTTGCCTTGAGCATGAGCCAGCGGCTTGCCGAGGGTTTGATTCGCTGGTGGGGGCGTTGGTTGGCGCTTGGCAGCAGCCTGTGGTTGGCCTATGCTGGATTGATGCTGATCTACATTCCCAATACCGTGATGCCAGCAATTCAAGCTCCAACCACCCAAGCTGGTCAGGTCAGTCAACATGGCTACGACGAATATGGCGATGCGTATGGGTATGGCGATGAAGCTGATCCTACACCAGCCGCAACCACCCAGCCAACCCAAAGCAGCCAAGCAACTTACGATGAGTATGGCGATAAATATGATTATGGTTATGGCGACGACGAAAGTGCTGCCGCGCCACTGGGCACACCGCAACCAACCAGCGCCGCCAGCCCACATTCCCTGCATAGCCAAATGCGTAGTTTGGCCCCAACAATCTTTCCGTTTGTGGTTTGGCTCACCGTAGCGCTCTTCGGCTGGACGGCATGGTTTTATGGTAAGCAATGGCGAGAAACTCCAACCCTGCCACTAGCAACCTTTGTAATTGCGGCGATTCTCTTGGCAGAAACGGCCTTGGCTGCGTTGTATGGCGAGCTTTGGCAGCTTTCGTTTTGGAGCTATCACGTCTTGTTGTTGGCGGCAATTGGTACAATTACCTATGGCGTAATTCGCGGGGTTGAACGAACTGGCTCGTTGACCAGCGCGGTTGAGGGTTTGTTGCTCAATAGCACCTTGCAACGCCAACAAGCGGGCTTTCAAAATGCCATGAGCCAATTGTTGAATGCGTTTGAGGCAGGCGACCGCACAGCGAGCCAACATTTACGCCGTGAGCTGAGCCAACGCTTTGCCCTCGCCGAAGATCAGCTTGATCTATTACAACATGCCGTGGGCTTGGTCGAGCAAGATCGCGAGCAAGGCCGCCGTTTGCAAGCCTTGGTCGATATTAGCCATACGGTAACGCTTGAACTCGAAGCCGATGCCTTGATTAGTCGGGTTATCGCCAGTTTAGCGAATATGTTGCAGCCAGCCTTGGCCGCAGTTGGCTTGCTTGAGGCTGAGCAGTTACAAATTCAGGCGCAACATTATTTGATCAAAGGCGAACCATCGCATCAAAGCCTGAGCCTGCCGCTTAGCGCCTTTCCGATGGAATGGCTGACCGTCACCGATTTGCCCTATATCAGCGCTCTAACTGGCCCACTCAAGCCTTTAGCAGTCAATCTACAACCAGCCTACCTGATTCCATTGCAACATCATACTCAGTTGATTGGGATTTTATTTCTGCAATTGAATGCCGATCAAGCTATCGATGCCCGCAGTGAGGGCGTGTTGCAATCGGTTGCGGCCCATCTCGCCACAGGTATCACCAACAGTCGCTTGTATAGTGCCCTGCAAACTGAGCATCAACAATTACAACGCAGCGAGCAACTGCGCGAACAGATGAACCAGATGGTTGTGCACGATCTCAAAAATCCGCTGACTGTGATTATTAATTATCTTGATTTGTTGCGTCGCCAAGCACTGCCAGAGAGCCAACGCGAATTGGTCGAGGGTGCTCGGCGTTCATCACGCACGTTGGTGGGCTTGGTTTCCGATTTGTTGGATACAGCGCGGTTGCAAGAAGGCCATATGAGCATCAACCGTGAGCATGTGCCAATCGCTCCGCTCTTGCATAATGTGGCCAATGAGTTGCGTTCATGGGCTGAGCAAGAGGCCAAAATTATCTCGATTCAGGCCGACCCTGAGTTGTATGCAACGATCGATGGCGATTTGATGCGGCGGGTACTGAGCAATTTACTATCAAACGCAATCAAACACACGCCAATCCAAACTGAAATTAAATTAATTGCCTACCAAGCCGATAGCCAAATTAGCTTCCAAGTGGCCGATAATGGCCCAGGCATCCCCGAAGCGTTGCAAGCATCGTTATTTGATCGCTTTACGATTTTGAATGAGCAGAATCATACCCGCCAACGCAGTACAGGCTTGGGCTTGTATTTTTGCAAATTAGCGGTTGAAGCTCACGAAGGGGAAATTGGCGTGGTCAGTAATCCAACAGCAGGCACAATTTTTACGATCACCATGCCACATCATAATTAAGCGCCAGCAACTTTGAGCGCCACCAGGGTAATATCGTCGTGCTGGGGGTGCTCGCCGATAAATTGATTAATTTCGTTGATCACCAAATTCACCCATTCAGCGCTGGTCAGGCTATGGTCTTGTTCGCGCAGCAAGGTCTCAAAGCGATCGAAACCCCACATCTCGCCGCTGGTATTCTTCGATTCAACCACGCCATCGGTGTAAAACAGCACCATATCGTTGGGTTCAAGCTGATAGCTGGCCGTTTCATAGGGTGTATTGGCCATAATGCCCAGCGGAAAGTGTGGGCCAGGCGCGGTTGCATATTCCAAATCGCCATTGGCGCGGCGAATAATTGGGTCAAGTTGGCCAGCATTCGCCAAGGCCAAACTATGCTCAACCGTATCAAAGGTCGCATAGGCCAAGGCCACAAAGGTATGGCGTGGAATATCCATGGTTACCCAGCGATTGGTTTCCTGCATCACAATTTGCGGTATCTCGTGATCCCACGCTTCCGAGCGCACGACCGACCGCGCCACCGCCATCAACATTGCCCCAGGAATGCTCTTGCCCGACGCATCGCCGACCATCAAAGCCCAGCGACCATCACGCAACTCGGTTACCTCGTAGAAATCGCCACCAGTTTCGCGGGCTGGCAAACACAAGGCCGCCAACTCCACGCCTTGGGCTACAGGCAGGCTGCGCGGGAACAAGTTGCTCTGAATTTGGCGGGCAATTTCTAATTCTTGTTCAACCCGCGTAACTGATTCTTGGTAGAGCCGCGCATGCTCAAGCGCTGTTGCTGCTTGGTTGGCGAAGGTCATCGCCAAATCGGTATCGCTTTGAGTAAAGGCGTTGGGTTGTAACGAATTAATATTCAGCACGCCCAACACCACACCCTTGCTGATCAAGGGCACGCCAATCCACGAACGCACCACACTTGGCATCGGCGAGCGCGTCCATTGCGGATCGCTGATGGTATCGGGAACCACCAACGGCTGACCGCTCAACATCACCCGTCCTGCACCACTAGTCTGATCAAGCGGGAAGGTCAATTCACGCCATTCGACCGCTAACTGCTCATCTTGGGCTTGGCGTGCGACAATTCGCAGCAAATTATTCGATGGGAGCATGACCGAGGTTGAGTCGAAGGTAATTACTTTGCGCAATTCACGCAAAATCAAATCGAGCACTTCATCGGGATTGAAGGTGGTGTTGAGCACACGGGCAATTTCGCGCATGGTTTCGGCAGTGCGGTGAGCAGTTTGTTCGGCGGCATACAAGCGGGCATTGCGCACACTCAGCGCCAGCTGACGACCCACATTAAACAAAAATTGTTCATCGCTCGAACCAAAGGCTGCTGGTCGCGTTGCCCGCACTGCCAGCACGCCCAACGGCTGATCCGAGGCGATCAGCGGGACACTCAGCCACGAGTGCATAAACCCAGAGTTGGTCGGAATCGGCGGCTCCTGCAAATCGGGATAAAGCGCCCAATCGCGATAAATATCGTTCATGCGCAGCGGCTTGACATGCAGATAGGTCCAGCGCGTCAGCGAGCCTTCGGGCAAAGGATGGCCAATCACTGCCGTTTCAACTTCCTTGCCTTCTTCTAAAACCACCGCCGTTTCAACCCGATCAGCGTTGCCAATCACTACTTGGAAGGCATCGGCATTCAGAAAACTGCGCAACACCAAATCCATCGAGCGCAGCATTTCATATAAATCAAGGGTCGACGTGACCAATTGGGTGATGCCTTGTTGGGCATCAAGCTCAGCCAACTGGCGTTCACGTTGGGCAAATGAACGGGCATTTTGAATTGCCAAACCCAATTGATGCGCCACTTGCAGCATAAATTGCTCATCGCTCTCGCTGAAATGGCTGGCATTCATCGATTGCGTGGTGATCGCGCCCAAAACCTCGCCACGGTGGTTGATCAAGGGTGTGCCAAGCCACGACAAGGCCACTTCATCATTGACCTGCACCGTTTTCAACTCGGGATACAGTTTGGGAATATCGGTAATTGTATTGTTAAAACGCAGCGCTTTAGCATTGCGCAAAATCCAAGCTGTCGGCGTATTTTGCGGCAACGATGTGCCGATCATCGAGCCATAATCAAGCAACTCACCACGTTCAACCACGCATAAATCTTCAATGACATAGGTTTGGGGGTTGTTTAATAAGATATAAAAGCCATCGATTTTGAGAAACGAAGTCAATAATGGGTTCAAACCACGGAACATCTCGTGAATTTCCATAGTGCGATTGAGCAATTCGCCAACTAATTTCAAGGTATTGAGTTCGGCCAATTGGCGTTCGCGTTGGGCAAACAGCCGCGCATTTTGAATCGCCAAGGTCAGTTGTTGGCCGACTTGGGCCATAAATTGCTCATCGCGATTGCTAAACACATTGGCTTGAAAACTTTGAATTGCAATTAACCCAATCACATTGGCAGTTTGATCATTGAGCGGCACGCCCAGCCAAGCCTTCGTCCGATCCGACGAAATGCGCACTTCGTTATCTTCAGGAGCAACTTCAGTCGAGGTTTCATTTGAAATATCGCCAAAACGCAACGGTTTGCGGGTGTGCAGCACTTCCCAAGTTGGCGTGTGCTCAGGCGGAATCAGGCCGATCATCCAACGAAAATCACCCTCACCCTCACGATTCAAGGCATAAACTGCTTCGACCATGTGGCTTTGGGGATGATTGAGCATCACAAAAAAGCCATCGATATGCAAAAATTCAGTTAGCACAGCATCGATTGCCCGCAGCATGGCCTCAATTTCGAGGGTTGAGCTGAGCAAACTGCTGATCCGTTGCAAGGCATTCAGTTCAGCCAATTGACGTTCGCGCTGCTGATACAACTGCACATTCAACACATGCAAGCTAACTTGGCTGGCGACCGATTGCATAAAAAAGCGATCGCGATCACTGAACGCATACGGGCGATAATTTTGAATCGCGATCACGCCCAAGGGACGGCGATTGGCATCGAGCATTGGCACGCCTAGCCAACTTTCCGAGGGCGAGCCTTTGACTGTGCGCCGAATAATCGTTGGATAATGGCGAATATCGCGTGAAACATGGCGCAAAAACAATGGTTCACATTTGCTCAGCACCCAATCAGTAAACGAACCTTTGCGCGGCATCGACTCTTCGCTCAGATACGTCGCCTCATTCTCGTCCTCAATTGCAATACTATCAGTCAATAATTGGCGTTCAGGGTCGTAAATTGCCATATAAAACACATCGACTGGCAAGAACGAGCGAATTGCATCATTTAACTGATGCAGCAAAGTTGAGAGATTGAGTGCCCGAACCGTTGCCGTACTGATCGCGCTCAAGGCCTCTAGCTCAGCAATTTGGCGACGTTGTTGAGCCAAAATATTGCCATGCTCCAAGGCCAAAGCCAATTGATTGCTGACCACTTGCAACAACTCAACTTCTTCAGTTTTGAAGGCGCGTTGCTCAGTTTGGCCAACCATCAAGACACCGATCACGGTTTCATGGCGGCGCAAAGGGATGGCGAGGGTTGTGCCGAGATGGCTGAGTTGAGCCATTTGCCAATATTTGGAGTGGGTATGATTATCGACAATCGCCGAATTGCTACTGATTGCAATCCCAAAAATTGAATCAAGCGGCGCGAACGATTCAGGCAGGCTGCCATTTTGCATGCCACGCTGAACAATTGGCTGAAGTTCGCTCCCGCTCAACGAACACACCACGCCAGCATTGAGATGCATCAACTCCAGCATAAAATCGAGTGCCAGGCCAAACATCTCAGTCAATGGCAATTGCTGAGTCAACATCGCCGCAATATCGCTAATCACAAATAGATCGGCGTTACGCAGCTCGATTTGACGTTCCAACGAGCTAGTTAATTCAGCCTGACGATGCGAGAGCAGGGCATTTTCCAGCGCCACCGCCATCGAATTAGCAATCCGTGTCAGCAGATCAAGATCTGTCTCATCGAATGCGCCGACGGTGTAACTTTGCAATGAAATCACGCCCAAAGCCGATGTACCAATAACTAATGGTACGCCCATCCAGCCACGCGAAAGCTTATCGCTGCCAAATTGCAAAAGGCGGGGTAAGCCAATCGTCTCACGTTCAATCGCCAAATCACGAAAGAGCAAGGGCTGGCGTTGGCGAATCAGATAGCCAGTCAGCGGGCCGATTGGATCATGTTCGCTAAATTCAATAACGCCCTCATCGGCCAACATCGCGATGCGATACGCGCTATCGTCGTATTGGTCGGAGAGGGCGATAAAACAGGCATCAAAATTCCAAACTGTCTGCAATTCTTGATAAATGGTGCGCAACAACTCGAACGAATCCTGCTGCCCACGACAAGCTAGCCCAATGCGATAGAGCGCATCGAGAGCACGTTGGGTTTGATGGCGTTCAGCCTCAAGGGCTTCTACCCGATTTTTCAGCGTGGGTTTACGAGTACGTTGGGTCATAGTGGAACCGCAGCAGTTTTATCAGCGCAAACATAGCACAAAATAGCATGCAGATCAACCGATGCCAATAGCAAAGCTAGTACCAATAGCCTAATCTGCTTGGGGGCACATGGGCTAACTCCATGGTTAACCATTGCTGATCGTAGGCTCAGCCTTTGGATTACCACCACGAGCACGCCGTGCCGCCAACAAATCCGCTACGTGTTCAGGAGCCAAGGGTTGCAAGCGACCCATGCTCAAGGCGGTCGAAATAATTGTAGCGGCTTGTTCGACCTGCTCAGTCCGATGAAAAGCTTTGGTCAGGCTAGTAGCAACGGTCAACGAACCATGGTGGTCTAACACCACCGCATCGTGATCACAAATAAACGGCTTGATTGCCTCGCCTAGCGCTGCCGTACCAGTGCGAGCATAGGGCACAGTGGGAATTTTGCCCAAGGTCAGAATAATATCCTCTAAAAGTGGCTGGGTCAGCTCGATACCAGCAATACTACAGGCTATCGTTCGTGGTGGATGCGCATGGACACAAGCGCGAACATCGGGGCGCACCGCATAGACCGCCAAGTGCATCAACAATTCACTCGAAGGTAAGGGGGTCTGTGGGTCGAGCGGGACTCCCTGACGATCAACGATAATTAAATCGTCGGGCTGAAGCAGACCTTTGCAATAGCCCGTGGGCGTGGTCAAAATACGTTGCTCATCGAGCAATAGCGAAAAATTGCCGCTATATGAAGGAGTCCAGCCGCGTTCATAGAGCCAGCGGCCAATTTGCACCATCTCATGGCGAGCTTGTAACTCGTAGTCAGAATTCATGTGAAAAATCCCCCCAAAGGTGGACTAAAACGGCCTATATCCCCTGATATAACACCTAAAAGCTCACCCGTACTAGCAAAAAAATAGGAAAACATAACTAATAAATGGCTAAAATTCAGTTCAGGAAATGCTGCAAGAACGCGTATAATGGCAATGTTCAGGCTCTCACCCCCATTGCAACTGAAAGGCACCCTATGTATCGTTTTGAACGACATGCACCATTTGACCTGACTGTGTATGCTGATCCTGGTCAAGATCGGAGTGGCCCGCCATTAACGCAAGGTGGTATTTTCTTATTAATTTCAACAACCGCCTCCGAACATTGTACGCCCACGATGCTTGATGTCTTAGACGAAGTTGATCCAGAGGCATGGTATCATGGCCAACTATTAGAAACCATGCTCAATACCTTCGAAGACCAAGACCAAGCCTTGGTAATTGATATCGGCAAAAACATCTATTATTCGATGGAAGCCCAATTTCGGGCAGTTGGCATGCAAAAGCCCGAAGATGTGATTACAACCATTCCAATGATCTGGCTCTACGCTACGCGTGGCGATGGTGGCGAATGGCGCAGTCGCATGACTGGCGACAAAACCGCAATCATTGAAATGGAACAACCCTACAATTGTATGTTTGAACAAGGGGCAATGCAAGGAGCGCTGGAGTGCTTCGATGCCCGCGATGTTCAAATGAACCATTCTAAGTGTATCCGCAATGGCGATGCCTTCTGCGAATTACATGTTTCTTGGAAATAAACCCTATGGATCAACCAGAGCGCCCAGAGCAACCAACGCCTCCAGCATCGACCAACCAATCACGACTTTCACGTGAAGATCGGGCGCTAATTCGCACGATTGGCAGTACGTTGCGTAAAGTTATTCAAGGCGAGGCTGCTGAACACCTTGTGCTTGATCGTCGCGATGAACTCGGAATTTTGGCCAATATGGTCAATCGGGTCAGCAAAGAGCTTGCGCTCTCCCGCGAACAGGATCAAAAACACCTAGCAGAGCTTGAGGCTCGGCTAGCCGAGTTGAAGGCAGCCCGCGAAACCGAAGAACGGCTGCTGTATACGATTGATGAAATTTCAACCCCAATTCTTAATATTTTTACCAACGTGGTGTTGATGCCATTGATCGGTGCAATCGATAGCAACCGCGCTCAACGCATGATTGCGCTCTTGTTGGAGCACGTCGTGCGCACGCGAGCAAGTGTCGTGATTTTGGATATTACGGCGGTTTCATTAATTGATACCCAAGTGGCCAATGTGCTGATTCGGGCAGCGCAATCGTGTAATTTACTTGGTGCTGGCGTTATTTTATGTGGCATGACCCCTGATGTTGCCCAAGTTGTCGTAAGCCTTGGGATTGATCTTTCGATTTTTCAAACCACCAGCGATTTACAAGAAGCACTCTCGACAGCCCTGCGTACCCTCAAGTACCGTATTCAGCCTATGTAAAGCATAGACTATTGGCCTATTGAGCCTAGTACTGACATCTAATACAGTATATGCAGTCAGGACAGATGCAAAAGCTGACTCGCAGATTCACACTTGACACCTCATTCCAGCCCTACGTCATAGCTAATAGGTGGTGAATTTGCGGTCAGTCTTTTTTAACCGAAAACGAGGGACGTTATGACGCAACTTAGCCGCCGTACATTCTTGAAAAGTCTCGTTGCAGGTGCTGTGGTAGTTGGTTTTGACCGTGCTACTAGTTCGTGGGTCACTTCAGCCCACGCCGCCGAGCAACTCGCGCCAAATTTCCCAACGTTCGATGGTGTGCTCTACACCGATGCCGCCACCCGGGCCGAAGCAGCCGATGATTATGGTCATATTATTCACCGTACTCCCAATGCTGTGCTCAAACCTGGCTCAGTCAATGATATTGTGCGCCTCGTTCGCTTTGCCAAAAATAACAATATTAAAATCTCAGGTCGTGGTCAAGGTCACTCCACTTATGGTCAGCCCCAAATTCAAGGTGGGGTGGTGATCGATATGAGTACCATGAACACGATTCATGAAATTGGCCGCGATTATGTCATTGCTGATGCTGGCTTGAAATGGCATCAACTGCTTGATAGCACCTTGGCCGAAGGCCTAACCCCACCCGTAATGACCGATTATATTGAGCTATCAATCGGTGGCACATTAAGCGTCGGCGGGATTGGCGGAGCCAGCCATCAACATGGCGTGCAAATCGACAACGTAATTGAATTGACAGTCGTCACCGGCGAAGGTAACTTAGAAACCTGTTCAAAAAACCGCAACAAAGATTTATTTGAATCGGTGCTTGGTGGCTTGGGCCAATTTGCTATTATCGTGCGAGCTAAGCTCAAATTGATTCGCGCCGAAACCCATGCCCGTGTGTTCAACTTGTTCTACGACGATATCGAAACCTTTACTGGCGATCAAACCCGCTTGATTCGCGATGGTCGTTTCGATTATGTTGAAGGCCAAGTTGTGCCCAAGGCTGGTGGTGGCTGGAACTTTATGCTCGAAGCAGTAAGCTATTATTCAGGCAATAAGTTGCCCAATAACACCCGCTTGTTGCGCAATTTGAGCTACAACCAAGGCACTGAAGTTATCTCAGATACGACCTATTTCGCTTTCTTGAACCGCTTGGAAGCAACTGAAGCCTTCTTGCGCTCAATTGGCGTTTGGTTCTTGCCACACCCATGGTTCGATGTGTTCGTCAAGAGCCGCCACGTCAACCAATACGTTGGCGATATCTTGGAAACCTTGACCCTCGACGATACTGGCCAAGGCCCAATCTTGCTTTACCCAGTCAAGACCAATAAATTTACCAAGCCATTCTTCCGCGTACCCGATGGCGAAATCGTCTTCTTGTTTGATATTTTGCGCACCGCGCCAAATATTCCCGAAGTGATCAACGCTATGATGGCTAGCAACCGCGAGTTGTTTGAAACCAACCGTGATCTTGGTGGCAACCGCTACGCAATTGGGGCAATCGAATTCAGCCAAGCTGACTGGCAACAACACTTTGGCAATGTCTGGAACGACTTCCGCCGTGCCAAGAACCGCTACGATCCTTGCAATATCCTTGGTGGGGGCCAAGGCATATTCTAAGCCGAAGATCGTGGTTTCCAACGCCTATCGAGCAATTCGATAGGCGTTTTTGTTTGATGATTGATCAACCAAGGGCTATCGGTAGTTAGGTGGAAATACCAACATTTACTCCGATAGCCCATAGCCTACATTACATACTTCGCGCTCTTCGCGTCCTTTGCGGTTAAAAACCAGTCCATGATATCTGGTTGCGCATCCCTCATCCTTACTTCTACGGCTTGTCATAGCGGATACTAGTGCTTTTGGGGGTCAGCAAACCCGACCGTGTACGTGCTTGACATCTGCGCAGGCTATGCTATGCTGTTTAGAACAAATGTACTGAATCGAATAAAAGCGCTATTTGACGAATGGGGAACCGAGTATGCAAGCCAAGCAACAGCTAAAATATGCCTTAGTGGAATACACCACCAACAAAAACTTTTGTAATGTTTACGATGCAATGGGGATCGAGCGGCTTGAATGGGAAGTTGTCAGCTATGATCGGGCACGGCGCGTGCATCTTGATCGGGCTAACGCCTACTTACCAATTTTGCGTTGTAAATTGTTGGTGCACCACACCTTAACTGGCAAGGCCTTTGAGCCTGGTTGGAAGCTTGAAGTATTCGGTGGCTCAGTTCGCGACGATGGGATCGAAAGTCGTTTGTTTAAAGTTGAATGCGATCCTGGCGCTGATCATAAGTTTGCTCGCTTTCCAATTCGCTTATCAATCACGATTGGCCCAGGCAAGCAAACTGCAACTGGCGGCATTGCCCCCGATGGTAAGCCAACCACCCAAATGGCAATGCGCTTTCCTGCCGACGATTGGCTGGGCATTTGCCTTGAAATTCGTGACTTTTTGCAACAGCACCAAGGCCGATTAGAAGCCTATCGCAAATCAACCCAGCGCGAACGGCTTGAAAACCGCCGCAAAGATAGTCCTGCTCACAGCGCTGCCGCTTGAGTATTGATCGATACATGACGAGTTTTTACGTTAAAACGGAGGATTTACTACCATGGCCAAGGATCTCAACAAAGTTCAATTGACTGGGCGTTTAGGTGCCGACCCCGAAATGCGTTTTACACCCCAAGGCACTGCTGTCACCACCTTTCGGGTGGCCTCAAACCGCTCGTGGAAAACTGCTGAAGGCGAACAACGCGAAGACACTGAATGGTTTTCAATCGTCGCTTGGAACAAACTCGCCGAAATTTGTAACCAATATTTAAATAAAGGCACTCGCGTTTATATCGAAGGCCGCTCCCAAACCCGATCATGGGTTGAGGAACAAAGCGGTCAAACTCGCTATAAAACCGAGATTGTGGCCAATGATATGATTATTCTCGATGGTCGGCGCGAGGGCATGGCCTATAACGCCGAGGAGCCAGAAGAAGAATGGGCCAGCCCACCTGAACCAGCTCCAGTTGCCCGACCTGCCGCTGTCCGATCTGCTGCCCCTGCTCGCAGCAACGGCAATGGCAATGGTGGTAGTGCTGCTCCCGCCAAAGCACCAGCTCGTAGCGCCGCGCCAGCCGCAACCCAAACGCGGCCAGCTTCACGCAAGCCAGTCGTAACCGACGAAGACGACTTGCCGTTCTAAATTATTGCTTGGCTCCCGATTGCAACACCACCGTTCCGCACGACGGTGGTGTTTGCTTAAGCTCTATACAATGTGCACAAAGCTATTCACAAATTTAACAATTGAAAGCCAAGGAAGCGCTTGCATGAGTTGCCACACTATGCCATAATTCAGCATCAGATTGTGCAAATTGCTAGAGAGGCGATTTTTAACCAAAATCGTCGCCAAGTTTAGGTATCGACCGTGGCAACTCTATATGAAATTTGGCGCTTGGCCTTACCACCAACAACCAGCCTGCGAGCTGGTGAGGCCAACACCCTTGCAGTGCGGGCAGTTGTGCTGGCACGTCCAACCCAACCAGCGCTCCCCGATCTTGCTGGCTCCGAAGTTGTGCTCGTTAGTACAACCGTCTTGGATTCGTTGCGGCTTTCATTGGCTCGCTTGATTGAGCGCTTGAATGGGACTTCGGTGTTGGCGGTTGGCCTCACCGGAATGGTTGATGAACGAGCAGTTGCGGCGGCCGAAACCGCCAATATTACCTTGTTTGAATTGCCACATAACGCCGATTTGCGCATGGTGCAACGTGAAAGCGAGCGCTTGCTCTCTGATCCCGAGGCTCAATACGAGCGTCGTGCAGCTCAGCTCTACAGTGCTCTAACCACGAATGGCCTGAGTGAAGGACGCACAACGCTTTTACGCATGCTTGAACTCTGGACTGGTCATAGTGTGGTTTTCCCAGCTGATGCGGGCATGCCAACCACCGTACCAGTGCTGCTTGATGGCCATCGCGTGGGGTTTTTGGGCAGCATTGGCAGCCATCCGTGGGATGCAGGGGCGCTCGAGCAAGGCTCAGCCGCATTATCGTTGCTACTCGATAAAGAACGGGCAATCGAAGCCACCGAGGATCGTTTGCGCGGTAGCGTGCTTGAATCGTTGTTAGCAGGCATTCCCTTGGATGTGCCTGGCCAACGGCGGGCAGCCGAGCAAGGTATTTTGCTCGATTCAGCTTATGCCCTAGCTGCTTTACGCCCACAAGATTCCTTGCAGATCGATCGGGTGATGGCGGCAGTGCGCCGAGCCTGCGATCGCTTGCGCTATCCAGCGTTTATTGCTGATCACGATGGAATTATTGTGTTGGCCATGCCGATCGATAGCCTTGATAACCCTGAGCAGCGGTTGCGCGAAGTGCACAGCGCCCTGCATGAAGCCAGCTGGGTGCTTGATGGCGGCTTTGGCATTGCCTCGGAAAATGGTGCCTGGTCAGGAGCTTGGGCCGAGGCGATTGGTGCATTACGCTTAGGCCGCGAATTACTAGGGGCAGGCGTGTTAGCCGGTGGGGCTGAATTAGGCGTTTATCGGCTACTACTGAGTGTGGCAGACTCAGCTCGTGCTAGAATGTTTTATGATCGGACGATTGGCCCATTAGCTGCTCACGATGCCAAACAAGATGGCGACCTGTTGTACACCCTACAAATGTTCTTTGCTTATCTTGGCAACCATAGTCAGGCCGCAGCAGCGCTGCATATTCACCGTAATACCCTCCTCTATCGGCTTGGTCGAATTGAAAATATTACATCGCATCATCTCGACCGCGCACCCGATCGGCTGGCATTACAGTTGGGTTTAGCCCTGCATCGGATCTATCAGAGCCAAAAGCCTGATCTAAAAAAGGCGTAGAATAGAGGACAATCGAAGGAGCAGGCGCTATCGTGGCGATAGCGTCCAACATTGTTGTACTCGACACACGATTGTTCGGAGGATTGTATGCGGCTCTGGCGTAAAACAGTGGTACGGGCAACGCTCTTGTTCAGTGATTCTGGGGTGATGGTTGAAGCCTACGATGAATATATGTTTAGCGAAACTTCGCCGCCCTTGGTTGTCGGCAAATATCGCGAAATTCCTGCGCCGCGTGGTGCTGCGGTCTTTGCGATTCAATTTACCCATGTGATCACCGAAATCTTTCAAACGCTCCAAACGTTTAAACTTCAATACTACTTGCCGCAACAACCTAATTCGTTTTTGGAAGATTATCTGAGCGGCCCAGGAGCTGATGCTGATTTATCGCTGCGGGCAGTCGCAACCGGAGCCGATTCGCTTAATCGTGATCAAAAACGGGTAATTTGTACCTTGTTATCGAAAAGTGACCCGCAAGCATGGGAACGTTCACGCGAGTTTCGGCAACTGTTAGAAAAATAGGTGCTGGATGCCATTTGATTGTGGCAGCCAACGCCCTAGCCAAATTGACAATGACCCAAGATTTCACCATAATGGTGCAAGATTCACTCATTGGACAATGGTTTAAACGTTATGGCGCAACCAATAGATTTGCTGGTTTTGGCAGTATCGCGGGTGAAAAAAGGTGTGGCCTTAGCTGGCATGAGCACCGAAGCTCACCCGATTACTGGTCGGGTGTGGATCGATATTGTGCGGGCTGATGGCCCGCTCCAATTGAGCGATCTGACGTTGGCTGATGGTTCGTTGATCAAACCTGGTGATGTCGTGCGTTGGGAAGGCTTGGAGCCGCATCCACAACCGCCATTTGTTGAGCAATGGGCGATCAGTGCTGCTTCCAGCAAACAGTTGCTGCGGCATATCACACCAGAACGCTATGCTAAGTTTCTGCCTGAGCATCTCGACCAAGATCCGACGGCGGTGCTTGAACGCCGCGAACGCTCGTTATGCTTAATTCAAGCCCACGAAGTGCATGCGATGTTTGAACGGGAAGAAAAACGCTTCAAAAGCTATATGCTGTTTGATTTGTTGGGCTTGGAAAGTGTTGATGAAACGCCGGTGACTGATGTGGCTTGGCGTGCCTTTGGTCAACAATGGATGCAATCTGAAGGTGTCGATGAATTAGCCTTTGATCCCGATGATTTACAGGCTCGCTTCGGGCCAATTTATCTGGTGATTGGGATTCATGGCAATAGTTTGTTGGTGCGTGGAGTTCACACAGTACCAGCCTATGCCGCTAGGATCGACCCAACTCGGCTGTAAGGGAGGGGCATAATGGCGCTTAAGCCGTTTCGCCTAAAACAATCGACTATCGTGCCACTAGGATTGGCTGAGGTTTGGGAAATTGCGGCTCAAACCAGCAAAGTTAACCATGCCGTTGGCCTGCCACCGTTAGTTTATAGCGAACGAACCCGCAGCGATGGCGTGCGCGAGGTGGTTGGTAATGCGCGTCAATATGGTCTGCCAGTGCAATGGGTCGAACATCCCTTTGAATGGATTTATCAAAAAGAGCTGCGGGTTGAACGAGTTTTTGAGCATTTTCCGCCGTTAGATCGCTTGATCGGTGGCACAATTCTCGTCCCGCATACCTCGATTAGCACCGAAGTTGAAACCTTTGTCCATGTTTTCCCAAAAAATCTGCTGGGCTATCCGGTTGGTTGGTTTATTGCCAATCAGATGATTACTGGGCAAGCGGCTTTTTTTCGCTCAGTGGCCCAAAAGCCTAATGCCACCAATTATTTCCCGCCAGCTCGCAAAGTTCGCACCAATCGTAATGTGTTGCAAGAGTTACGCAACCGCATGCGCGATTTACCTTGCGATCAGCAATTAATCGATCGTTTGTTTGAGCTGATTCAAACCCAACGCGATGAAGATGTTGCGACCATGCGGCCATTTGTGCTGGCTGATGCTTGGGGCGCTGAACGACTTAGCCTGCTCCGCGTCTTTTTATATGCTACCTGGACGGGCCTGCTCGATATGAATTGGGATGTGTTATGCCCTAATTGTCGGGTTGCCCGCGAACCCTCACCACATTTACGCGATCTAACCGCGACTGCCCATTGTGAAGTATGCAATATTCGCTACGATCTCAATTTTGATGAGTATGTTGAATTGCGTTTTTCGGTTAATCCCAAAGTGCGCAGTGCTAGCAATGCAACCTTCTGTGCGCTTGGCTCGCCAGCTTTGAATGAGCATATCGTTGCCCAAGCACGGCTCAAACCCAACGAACAGCGTGAATTATCGGTTCAGCTTGGCACTGGTGGCTATCGCTTGCGCATGTTGGGGATAGAGCAACGCTGCACGATTCAAGCCCAAACTACTGGCGCAACCAATGCCACGATCAATTTAACTACCACTGGCCCAGACCAAGCAGCATTAAATGTGGCAAATCAACCAGTAATTCTGAATGTGCATAACACCACTGATCGCGAACAACTGTTGATTATCGAGCACGATGCTTGGGGCGTTGGTCGGGTCAGTGCCTCATTAGTTTCGACTTTACCTGAATTTCGCTCATTATTCTCATCAGAAGTGCTAGCACCTGGCTTGGGCTTGGCAATCAAAAATCTGACAATCTTATTTAGCGATATTAAAAATTCAACCCCGATGTATGAAAAACATGGCGACTCAAGCGCCTATGCCATGGTGCGCGACCATTTCGATGTGCTATTCAAGGCGATCGAACAGCACAACGGCTCGATTGTAAAAACGATTGGCGACGCAGTGATGGCGGTGTTTGCAAGCCCAAGCGATGGCGTTGCGGCAGCCTTGGCAATCCATCACAATATGCAGCAAGCCAACCAAGCTCGCCCTGAACGGCCACCAATTGTAATCAAAATTGGCTTGCATACAGGAACTTGTATTGCGGTTAATGCCAACGAAGTGCTTGATTACTTTGGCACAACCGTCAATGCTGCGGCGCGTGCTCAAGGCCTGAGTGTTGGTGATGATGTAGTCTTGACTTCCGATGTGATGGAATCGGCGGGAGTGCGGGCAATGCTCAGCCAACACGATCTGCTGAGCGAACCTTTCACTCACAATCTCAAAGGCATATCGCAAGTATTTACGCTCTATCGGCTGATGCCAATCGCGCAACGCGAGCATCAAGCATAGAATCTGAGGGATCAGGCGAGATTTTTCACATCATGAATCATCAAATTTATGCTCGTTACGTTTAATTGCATATTTATTGGTTACGGGCTTTAATTTCATATTCACCAAGACAATCGATCCGAGCCACTTGGTGATAGCTGCGATCAGTTGCTTGTAATACATCTAGATCATAGGCTTCGCCTTGGAAAATAATCAGGTCATACGCTTGGGCATCAATCGTTTGAATAAAGGTATCAACTGGTTCATTCCAGCCTTTACGTCGAAAAAATTTTAGTACAGCTGCATTACCAATCACCTCTTTGTTATTGATCACTGCAAAGCCAGGATTTTCCACTAGGATTGGGCCAGCTGCTCGTTGAATATAACGATTGAGTTGATTACAAGCTTGAAGATCGGCCTGAGTTGGGTTCAAACCAAATTCAAACGTGTTTTTATTAAACAAGGCGACTGGTTTAAGCGTTGGAAAGGCAAAGCAAAAAATCTGAATCAATAGCAGCCCGATCGCCGCATCGCGTAATCGCGGAATAGTCGGTTTTTCGAGTTGATCGTTCAGCATAAAAGCTATCATCATTGCGGTAATCGCGATCGATTCAATAAAATAATTGGTTGAAGCTCCATCACGCCCAGTCGTAACTGTGGTAATCAACGCCAATGTTGCATAGAGCATCAGCAATCGTTCACGTTTGAAATAATGAACGACAAAATAGACGTAAGCTAATAAAAAGAGAAAGTGGGTAGTCATAAAATTCTTTAACTGACCAAGAAATACCCGTGGATACCATTCCAATTGATTGTAGGTAATAATATGCTGTAAGAATTCACCCTGCGTAGCGTAATTCAACCAAAGCACCGCTGGAATAAGCAAGCCACCCCAAGCTCCTAAAAAGATCAGCAATAACTTACGATCACGTATTAGGAGATAGATCGCAATTGCCGCAGGTGCTGAAAGGGCACTCTGCTTGGTTGCAACCGCCGCAACACATGCGATTGCGGCAAACAGTGCCGAGCGGCTATTTTGGTTCAGATCAATCGCAATAACGGCGGCTAAACTAAAAAAGACTGCCAAACCATCGACTCGGCTCCAAGCACTCCAGTAATACACGTAGATTGAATTAAAGAATATCAATCCAGCAAAAAGGCTATAGCCAATTGGCATATGCTTGCGCTGCAAATACCAAACGATCAGAACCGCAATTCCAATAAACGCAAGTGCTGATACAAGGCGGGTTGCAATAAATGATGGCCCAGTGATCAGCATTAATTTTGAGGCGATCCACGGAAACAATGGAGGATAATTGGATACAAGAAAGGGGCTACGATCAACTGGTTGATAAATCGACTCACCTTGAAACAACAGCGCCGCATCACGTAACACAAACCCTTCACCATTAGCAATGTCGTAGGGAAATGCAAGCACAGCATAGATATGATACATCCCACGAATTGCCAAGCCAAGTAATAGGCTATTAATAAACCCCAGCATCGTTAATGATTTAGCTAGTTTCATTAAATTTTCCCTTCTCTTATAAGCCGTCTCAGAGGTACTGAAGGAGGGTATATAAACAACTATGCAGGATTGGATTTGTTGTCTTCCCATCATCTCACGATGGCAAGCGGAGTAAGTATACCATTTATGCAGCTATTGCTTGGAGGGTTAAGCAAGGCTACTATGCTACAATGGCGTTGATTCAAGGCTCATTTTGTGGATTGTGCTTTGCCAAGCGGCAAAAGAACGGATGCTAGCATCATTGGTCGATACCATCCCAATGATCACAATCCACGATTCAATCAGCTTTGATCAGGCTAAATGGCAATCGCGTTTTGGCCAATATCGAAATACTTAAATTCTATATTGTGATTGAGAGAGTGTGCTATGACAATGGATCTGATGCAGACTGCCCGACAGGCATTGCATAAACACAATTATCCCTTGGCGCAACAGCAATTGATTACGCTTGTGCGGACTAATCCTCAAAATGGCGAAGCATGGTGGCATTTAGCTCAAACGTTTGACGACCCTCAAAAACGTCAAGATTGTTTGGAGCGTGCTCAGCGTTATGGCTACTCACCGCCAATAGCAATAGCTGAGCCTGAAGTAATTTTGCCATGGGAACAAGCCGAGGCATGGAATAACCCAATGCCAATCCTCAGTCTCCCAACATCGGTTGCGCCACCACAGCCAAGCAGTTCTGTGGCTGCAAGTCCAAGCTATTCAGCGCCAAGTACTGCGTATCAATTACCAGCCGCACCACCCAAGCCAACGCTTAAACCAGCCGATCTACATCAAATTGTTAACATTCTTAAAAGTTCTATGTCGCGAGATCAGCAAATTCAGTCGGTCATGAGCATGTTTCATTGCACGCTTGAGCATGCCGATATGCTCTTGCAAGGGGTGGTATACCACTACCCCGAACAGTTTCGCCCAGTTAAGCGCAACCTAAACCGAATACTTCTCGAAGGGGCCAGCGTTCTTTTAGGTGTGATATTAATGCTGATTGCGGGCTTTTTGATTTTCGACCCAGACCGAACTAATAGCCTTAGATGGCCGATTCGCCTGTTTTTCGTGGGCATCTTTATTACCCTGACCGCATCTTATCGCGTATTTAAGCTGATGTATAACACTCCTGAACAGTAGTCGTGGCACAGCATTTGCTTTTATAGAATTGTGTAAAAGACAGATGATTCTAGTGATAACAAAGGAGTTAGCAATGAGTAACTTAGGCGAACGGATCAAAGGTAAGGCTGAAGAAATATATGGCGATGCCAAAGAACGCCTTGGCGATGCCTTAGATAACGAACAAATGCAAGCTGAAGGCCGCGCCACTGAACTCAAAGGCGAAGCTCGCCAAGAGGCCGCCAAAGCTGCCGAACGTCTCGGTGGTATGGCTGATGAAGCCAAAGGCAACCTCAAACAAGTAGCCGGCGATTTGTTGAACAACGAACAAATGCAAGCTGAAGGTGTCGCCGAAGAGCTTAAAGGCGAAGCCCGCCGCAAAGCTAATCAATAAGCTCTCTACAACTCCCTAGCAATAGCTCGCCTAACGCCACCGATTCATGGTGGCGTTAGGCTTTTATGGTGATTTTAGCTGTAGTACCCGCCCAAAATGCCCCCATTGTGGCTCTATCTCAGGTAGAGTAAACAAATGGAGGCATCTTATGTATCGTTCAAGTTCATTCTTAGCCTTACTGATCATCATAATCTTGCTTATGCCAACAGCGTCACAAGCAACCACGAGCACCCCAACTCGGCGCTTCATCGATCAGCCTTGGCTGAACCTTTACTACACAAATTTGGTATGGGAAGATGCTGGCAAATGTCGTGCGATGTTTCGCGTGAAAGCCAGCGATTTGTGCACCCACGGCCCGGATTCGCCTGAGCCACAAATGGCTAAGAGCTGGGCTAATGAATTAATTTATCCTAACAATCAAATACATGTGTCAATAGAGCAATCATCCCAACCTTGCCTTGACGATAGTACCAACGATTATCGAACTCAAGTTTTATATGTGCGGGCTAGCGATGCCCAAGACAATAGCCCAATCATCGCACCCGTTTTGCGCAAGCATTTATTAGGTGTTGACGAAATTTATAACCAAAGTGCCCAACTCACCAGTGGCCAACGCCATATTCGCTGGCAACTCAACCAAGCCTGCCAAATTGACGTGCAGCATGTGGTCATTCCGCCAGTGGCTGATGATGATTTTGGGGCAACGATCAACGCCGTAGCAGCCCAAGGATTCAATCGAGATGATCGCAAATATCTGATGTTTGTCGAAGCACGATATTACTGTGGGATTGCCACAGTGCAGCATGATACTCAAGCAAGCAGCGCCAATTTGAATAATCACAGCGTGGCCTATGCGCGGATCGACGCTGGCTGTTGGAATGTTCGCGTGGTTGCCCACGAACATATGCATATGATTGGTGGAGTTCAGCCAAGTGCGCCGCATACAACCAATAGCTGGCATTGCACCGATGAATGGGACATTATGTGCTACTCCGATGCGCCGTCGTATCCAGATTTAGAAATTGCCTGCCCTGAACATAGCATTCGCGATATTTTCGATTGTGGTAATGATGATTATTTTCATACCAACCCAGCCGCCGATAATTATCTTGCCAGCAATTGGAATAGCGCCAATAGCCTGTTTTTGAGCCAAAAGAGCCAGTATTGGCGGGTGTATCTGCCAGTTGCCAGCAATTAAACAGGCCGGACTACCCATGCCAGTCCTTGTTAGAACTAGTAGTAGTACAGTGCTGGTAAGTGCCTTGTAGTGTTAGCGAAATATGCCTTTAGGGCTATAGGCAGTTTGGCGATTAAGCCGTAGCCTAAGCCTGATTGATTGAATTATGTTGAATGGGCACATGTATGAACACATTGGCTAATGCTGCACTGATTCCCCTGCTGATCGCTGCCAAACAAGCCGACCGAGGTGCGTTCGTCCAAATCTATGAGCATTATCGCAATGCCTTGCTGCGCTTTTTCTATGCTCATTGCAGCAGTGCTGATCTGGCTGAGGAGTTGAGCAGTGAACTTTGGTTGCGAGTGGTGGAGCATCTGCCACACTTCAATTTGCCGCTCGAGCATGCCGATTTGGCCTTTACTGGCTGGCTCTTTCAAATTGCCCGGCATCTGCTCACCGATGGCTATCGCCAACGCCAGCGCCAAGCCTATGAACCACTCAACGAGGCAACCGCGCTGGCCAACTCTGATCCAACTGCAATTAGTGAGTTGCACGCAATTCAAGCATCGTTAGTCCATGCTTTAGCCGCACTCACGCCCGATCAACGCGAAGTGGTATATCTACGCTTTTTTGCCCATTACACCAGTGCCCAAGTCGCTGCCTATACTGGCCGAACGGAATATGCGGTTAAATCGTTGCAATATCGTGCCCTGCATACCCTTGCTCGCTCAACCGAACTTCGGCAATGGTATCTTGGTGAAAAAGAGCCGTTGTTTAAATTTAGCCTGTAATGAAAACCTTTCCAATACAGGACTAATGGTCTATCAGCAAGCCATAGCGAAAAAGCACTCCTCACGTTTTACCTAGCAGAATCGCAACAGAAGGAGCCACCCATGTCAGCAAAACCAACCAACGAATGGCGTTTCAAAATCTTGCTCGCCAGCCTTGTAATCATTTTTATGTTTGCAGGGTTGAGCCAAGCCAGCGGCAAAACCAGCTCCCTAGACCATGGTGTCGATAATCCATACCCAATGCCAACCCGGACTCGCGTGCCGTTTGTAACTCGTACACCCCGCCCAACTCATGTGCCAATTACCCGCACACCAAAACCAACCCGTGTGCCGATTACCCGCACGCCCGAGGCTACCCGTACACCTTGGCCTACTCCACTTGCTACTCGAACTCCATTGGCAACGCGCACGCCCGAAGCTACCCGCTTGCCAATTACCCGCACACCCGAAGCAACCCGCACCCCTTGGCCTACCCGCACACCTGAAGCTACCCGTGTGCCGATCACCCGCACACCTGAGTCTACCCGCACCCCTTGGCCTACCCCACTTGCTACTCGAACTCCATTGGCAACACGCACCCCTTGGCCTACTCGCACCCCTGAAGCAACAAAAACGCCAACTCCAACACTTTAGAAATTATAAAGCAGTCAGATCAATCTGAAATCTGGCTGCTTTATTCTAAAAATAGTACTAAAGATTAAATAAGTGTTTTCGATTTTTGTACGAGTGGTAATAATTAAATATGGCAAATATAGGATTAAAGAACCACTCAATCTCCATATCGATTAATTGAATACTTCGTTTCTCTCAATAGCAATACTATTTTGGTGAAGGAGTATTCAATGTTCAATCTTCGATCGATTTCAAGCAAGCAATTAACGCTATTCGTAAGCAGTCTAGGATTATTGTTAATCGCAGGTTGTAGCCAAACAACCCAACAAACTCAAAATTCCAGCAACTATCCAGGACCACAAGCTACAGCAACTGCTTTGATCGCTTCAGCCACTCGCACGCCGCGCCCAGAACCAACCAAAACCAAAACTGCCACTGCGGTAGCCACGCCTACGCGTCCAGCCGCCTATCCTCAGCCGACTAAAACAATGGTGGTCGTTGCGACCCGTACCCCACGGCCTGAACCAACCAAAATCGCCTCACCCGTGCCAGTAACTCCAAGCCAAACCTTGGTTGCAACCCGCACGCCGCGACCAGAACCAACATTAACGCCACGCCCAGCACCAACCGCAACCAACATCTCGCCAGTCAATCCTTATCCTCAGCCAACTACTGGTACACAACCAACGCTTGTAATTCAGCCAACAGCTAGCGTTCAACCAACAACTGGAACGCAACCAGAACCAACCCGCACGCCACGGCCAGAACCGACGGCGAATCCCTATCCACAGCCACAACCAACCCGCACGCCACGGCCAGAACCGACGGCGAATCCCTATCCACAGCCACAACCAACCCGCACACCACGGCCAGAACCGACGGCCAATCCCTATCCACAGCCGCAGCCAACCCGCACACCGCAGCCGCAACCGACGGCCAACCCCTATCCACAGCCACAACCAACCCGCACGCCCCGACCCGAACCAACTCAGCATCCCTATCCATAGGCTAAAATGCAACAAGGGCGATCGAATTCGATCGCCCCTGCCTTTTAGGTTAATGGGTTATTTGTCTAGGTTGTCTTCGGTCATCCAAGACCAAGTTTTTGATTCTTCAACTAAGTCTCGTGCTTTAAGCCGATCTTCCATTTCCCAAATTTTTGATAAATTATCCATATTATTTAAAAAATATTCGCCTACATCTGTAATAGTATTATTTTCGTCCTCATCACGTTCAATATAACTGAGTCCATATAATTTCAGTAAATAGGTCTTAACAAAAATAGACTCATCAATCGTTGATAAGGGATGCTCTTGTTGAAAACGAGAATATAGTTCCTTTGATTTCATTGGTTTCTTTTCAAGATCCATCAGAATACTAAATAAACCAACTGTGTCAATTGCTGTTTTAATAAAAGGAAGCGTATTAAAGTAATTATCTCGATTGGGGTTAATAGAAATAGTTGGTGGGACTTGAACAAATTCACGATAATCATTGCGTTGTGATATCAAATATTGAACAGTGGATCGTGAAGTTAATTGAACCATCGATGTTAGTGCCAAACTGATCGAATTTGTGCCACCTGTAAGATTACACCAGATTTCCTTACCTTGTTTATGTGGCGGGGCAAAGCGATAAGTAACATCAATAATTCGATTAAAGCATTCTTGAAAATTATCAATATCTAATTCACACCAAAATACTTTACGTCCCTCTTGTTGATCATAACTACGCCAGACATTTTTTAGTTGTTGGTTAATCTCATCGCGTACATATGATGGATTTTTATTTCCAATATACGAATACGCTTTTTTCTGGCGATTAATAACCTCTGAGCTTGAAAATAAAACTAATGCTTCAATACTACCTGAGTTTTGTTCCGAGTGGTTATGACCACCACTATTTTTAAACAAACGTTGGATCGATTCTAATCGATTCGGTTTTCTATTCAGTTCTAAAGCTTTTTCAATATAATCAACGGCACAAGTTACTACTCCAACCGAAAATCCTACACCCATAAAATGATAAACACCCATTCGACCCTCCAAATACGCTAATTGGTTGGTTTTTAGAGTTGTTCGAGCACTGCGCTCTCTTGGCCGAGCATTGAGTAGAGGTTGCTCAATAAGCCCTCTTGGGGATTGATGCGATAGCTTGGTTCTAACATCACTTGGCCCATTGGATTGGGCAAATAGATCGTAATTGGCTGGTCGCCTTCATAGCCGCGCAACACCCGATCAATCTCTTGCATGCGCCGAATATCAGTTTCGGTGTTGCCTGAGCGTGGCAAATAAATGTGGAGATGATAACGCGGCCCGCTGGCGATCGCCACGTTACTGCTATCCTCAGGCGCTACAGTTGGCGCAACACTAACTTTACGTCGTGGTCGTGGCACAATTGTAACGGCGGCGGGGGCGGCTTCGGCGTGGCCATTGCCATTGCTATGATTGCCGTTGCCATTGGAATAATGCCCGTTGCCATTGCCATTACTTGCAGCATAGCCATTGCCATTCGCTGGGGCTGAATTAACGCTGGGTGTGCTCATAGTTGGACGTACCTCAACATACACATCTTCATGGAATGGTTCCTCAGGCATTGGTGCGCCATCATCAAGATATTCGGGCATGGCCTCGACAGCGCCGACCGAACGCCGCACCGCTACCGTCGCCGCAGGTGCAGCTTTGTTGGTTGTTTGTTCAACTTTGAAAGCTGTGACCGATTCAAGCATCAATTGCATTTCATCGCGGCGATTGTCAACTTTGGCCGTAATTTGCACGATTGCATCATCAACCAGCAGCTCGGCATATTGCTCCAAGGTGCGCGGGAAGGCCACAAATTCAATTTCGCCCTCAAGATCCTCGACCTTGCCCACCAGCATCGAATCGCCTTTTTTGGTTTGGATGCGCTTGGTATTGTTAATCATACCAATCAGGCGGATGGTTGTACCAATGTGCTTTTTATCGATCATGCCAAGGCTAATCCGACCTGGATCGTGTGGAGCATTCTCAAGCGCTTGGGCCATGGGATGCTCAGAAATATACATCCCCAACAGCTCTTTTTCCCAATTCAGCAATTCGCGCTGCATTTCGAGGCCAGTTGCAGCTGGCGGAAAGGGAATTGGTGAGATCGTCGGAGTGCTCGTTTGTTCGCCACCACCCAGCATATCAAACAGGCTATTTTGGCCTGCTTCACGGGCTTTTTGGGTTTCATGGCCGGCGCTAATCGCCCGATCAAGGATTGCTAGTTTTTGGTGACGGGTACCAGGCAACGAATCCATCGCGCCACATTTGACCAAACTTTCCATCACCCGCTTATTAAGCACACCGCGATCGACCCGCGCACAAAAATCTTCGATGCTGCTGAATGGGCCGCTTTCGTCGCGAACTTTCAAAATGGCCTGAATCGGGCCAACCCCTACGTTGCGAATTGCACTTAAGCCAAAGCGAATCCCGCGCTTGTATTTGATGCCTTCAGGCAATTCGCCTGCAATATCAACAATCGTAAAGCCTTCTTTGCTACCATTGACATCAGGCGGCGAAACGGCCACGCCCAAGCGCGAGGCTTCGGCAACGCTCTTGGCCACTTCATCGATCTCGCCCGAAGCTGCCGAGAGCGTGGCAGTCATATATTCGGTTGGATAATTGTTTTTGAGCCAAGCCGTTTGATATGAGAGCAGACCGTAAAGCGTCGAGTGCGGACGGTTGAATGAATAGCCCGCAAATGGCAGAATCAATTCCCACAATTCGTCGGCTTGAGCTTGGGTTAGCCCTTTGCGTAAACACCCTTCCTTGAACCGCACCGAGTTTTCCGCCATCAACTCTTTGTTTTTCTTGCTGATGGCCTTAATCACGATATAGGCTTCACCAAGCGTATATTCGGCAACTGCTTGGAGCAATTGCATAATTTGCTCTTGATAAACGATAACCCCGTAGGTATCTTCAAGAATTGGCTTGAGAATCGGGTGAATATATTTAATCGCGTGAGGATTATTTTTGTTATG
The DNA here is from genome assembly GCA_020161265.1 of Chloroflexota bacterium. Lineage (NCBI taxonomy): Bacteria > Bacillati > Chloroflexota > Chloroflexota bacterium. The sequence goes on from JAIUOC010000011.1 coordinate 122,568, forward strand.
AATGTAGACAGGAATTTGTTCCAGCGGGCCTGGTCGATACAGCGCCACCATACCGTACAAATCATCAACCCGCGTAGGCTTGAGCTGTACGAGATAACGGGTCATGCCTGCCGATTCAAGCTGGAAGACATCGACAGTTTCGCCACGGCCTAGGGCTTCAAAGGTTTTCTTATCTTCGAGTGGAATATCCGAGAGCCACATTTTTTGGCCAGTGGTTTGCTCGATTAGTTGCAAAGCCTCGGCGGCGACCGATAGGTTGGTCAAGCCCAAAATATCCATTTTGAGCAAGCCCATTTTCGCCAAGGTCGGGCCTTCAAAAGCCGCCATCACGGCGTGTTCATCTTTGGTGGTACGCTGCAATGGCACCATGTTTTCGAGCGGATGCCGACTAACTACAATCCCACAGGCATGGGTGCCGACGCTCTTCATCCGCCCTTCAACTTTGCGTGCCCAATCCATCAATTCGCGCAACTTGGGGTCAGTATCGTAAATTTGCTTCAGTTCGGGTACTTTATCCAGCGATTTGGCAATAGTCATGCCCACAGGCAAGGTTGGAATTAATTTGGCAACCCGATCAACCTCGCTGAGCGGAATATCAAGCACCCGACCCATATCGCGCAAGGCTGCTTTGGCTCCCAGCGTTCCATAGGTGATAATTTGAGCGACATTTTCACGGCCATATTTGGTCGCAATATAATCGAGAATTTCGCCACGCCGAGCATCGGCAAAGTCGGTATCGATATCGGGCATCTCCAAGCGTTCGGGCGAGAGAAAGCGCTCAAACAGCAGCTTGTTCTGCACCGGATCAACATCGGTGATACCTAAGCAATAGAGCACCAACGAAGCGCCCGCCGAACCCCGGGGCAGACATGGAATCCCATTTGAGCGGGCAAATTTAACGTAATCCCAAACGATCAACATATAATCGGGGAACCCAGTTTGATTGATTACGTCAAGTTCATAGCTGAGCCGCTGCACATATTCCTCAGTGGGATTGCCATTGCAGCGCTTGATCAAACCTTCTTCACAAATCAGACGCAAATAGGAAGCAGCATCGTGGCCTTCGGGAATATCAAACTCAGGCAATTCAACCCGCCCGAAATCCAGTTTCAGGTTACACATATCGGCAATTCGACGGGTATTTTCCATCGGAGCCGTGCCATAGATTTTGTAACGATCCCACATTTCGTCGCCCGACATAATGTGGTAGGTTTCGTCCATTTGATAATTTTTCGAGCACAACTCTTGGAGCGTCAAGTTGAAGCCCATCGCCATCACCCGCGAATGGGTATCGAGATCTTCACGGCGCACAAAGTGGGTATCGTTGGTTGCGACCAAGGGCACATGCATCTCATTGGCGATTCGCACCAGTTCTTCGTTAATTTCGACCAGTTCTGGAGTATTGTTGTGCAGTTGCAATTCGATGAAATAATTTTCAGGCCCGAATAAATCGCGGAACCAAGCCACCGTTTCGATGGCTTTTTGGCGTTGCTTGGCTTGAACTTGCTGAATCACTTCACCAGCAATACACGATGAGGTAACAATCAAGCCTTCGTGATACTGCTCAAGCAACTGGCGATCGATCCGGGGCCGCGCAAAAATGCCCTTGCCCATACCATCGAGATGTGAGCGCGAGGTCAATTTTACCAAATTGCGATAACCAACCTCATTTTGAGCGATCAGCAGCAGGTGATAATAATTTTTGCCGCCCTTGACCATAGGATCTTTGTTGGAGTTGGGCGCGATATAGGCTTCCATGCCAATAATTGGCTTGACATTGGCTTTTTTGGCGTTGGCATAAAACTCCATTGCGCCATACATCACACCATGGTCGGTTATGGCGATGCTGTCCATCTGAAGTTCAGCCGCACGTTCGGCGATGGCCTTGGTTGTGGCATAGCCATCAAGCAAGCTATACTCCGAGTGAACGTGAAGATGGACAAAATCTTTCATAACAAACCTCTTCTATGGCTAGAGTTGCCCATAGCGAAAGCCGCCCACAAACTGGCGGCAAAAGAGCAAAAAATGCTTTACACAAATTGAGTGCAAAAGGTGGTTTTTAGGCCATCGCTATGGTAGAGAAAACGCTTATTCTCAGCTTGGTGTGTCAAGGGAGCGTGTAGTTTACTCAGAATTTGCGGTAAAAAAGCCCGTTTTGCTGGCTCCCGCTTCGTCTTTGTATTATACCATAGCTGCTTGTGGATAACTACGTGAATAAGCTGTGGATTAAAGGTGTAAAACATTATGTCGAGGTTTCCGCATAATCGCAGCTAGTAGGTTAAACCTCAAGTGGGTTTGATCAAGTACCATCAATCAAACCCACTTGGGCAGCATCAACAGCGATTAACCAACGCCTTATTTATCGCACAACTTGCGGCAAATAGCACAGATATGTTGTATTTTCGGGCGGCCCAAAGCTGAGTGCCGCTACACCCAACGAGGGAGTTGCCCCAACATGGGTAAATTTGCCGGCAATATACAAATGCTGATCGTTGGCGCTAATTTGAGTAATTTCGCCATTGGCTGGCTGATCGAGACCTTGCCAGCTTGTACCATCCCAACGCGCTAGTGAGCCAGTTGCAACACTATCGACACGTTCGAATGGCCCACCAACATATAAAAAGTCATCGTCATCGGCCACCAAGACATTTGGCACTTGATCAAAGGTTGCAACCAAATCACTGCTTGTGCCATTGAAACGCCGTAGCTGATTGTGCTCAAGGAAGTAAAGCGAGCCACGCCAGCCAACAATTTGCAAGCTTTTTTGGCTATCGGTAATCCCCAAAATTGCAATTTCTTGCCAGCTTGTCCCATCCCACTGTTTAAAGTACGTCTGCCAATAACCGCGTTCACCACTTGGATCAACCGCATACAATTGATCTCCGGTCATCAAGACCTTATCGCGAATAGCTAAAGGATAGTTATAAGGAGCAAGATTGCTAATTTGGCCTTGATTGATCAAAACTACCCCTTGTAAGAAATCTCCATACAAATTGCCTAAAAGTTGCGAGCCTGAAATAGTCCAAGTACTAATCGCTGTGCTCGCGCCAAAGACATCGCTCAGCGTGCCATTGGGCTGAATTTGCCACAGATTTCGCGCAATGCTGCTAGTCGTGGTAATAGCGTGCTCGGAGCCAAAATAGCTGGTTTGATCATCAACCGAGAGCACTTGGAACAGCTGTGAAGCATTTTTGCGTAACAACGGCTGCCAACTAAGGCTATTCCAACGAAAAAGCTGTTGATCAAAGCCAATTAATGGGTTGTAATCGTTGGTATGGGCAATTGGTTGGCCTTGCTGGCCGCCAAGGCTAGCAACATTGGCATAGCGCATGGTTGTGGCAAGCGATTCAAGTTGCGTTCCATCCCAACGGACAAGGCTGCTTGGTTGACCATTGAGCGTAAAATCGCCCGCTAAATAGAGTTGGTTATCACGATCAGCAAGCGTGTCAATTCGGCGAATTTGCATTGGCAAGTTGACCAATTGCCAAGCAGCGGGCGTAAGTTGATACAGTTGTTTGCTATCACTTACATAAATTTGCTGGTTGGCAAGTTGGGTAAAGCTCATATAGGTAAATTTGAGCGACGTTGAAATACTATTCGTCCATTGATCGGTTTGCCAAACTTGTACTTGGGTATGGGTGCGGTTGGAATCGCTATAGATCGGACGATAGAAACCATCGTTTCCAGCAAATAACCATTGGAAATTATAGCGTTGGGAAAAATCCGGCCAAGGCATCTCGATCCATTCATCGTTTTGCCACAAGGCATAACTTACCACATATGGCTCTTCACCAGGATGGGTATGGGTTATCATCATGCGATCGTCAACGATCTTCATTCCACGTACTTCGTCAATTGGATAGCTGGGTATGCTCACAAGCTGTTGATTGCGCCAACCAATAATCCCGCTCGTTGGCTGACCATTGAAGCGATTGAAATTGCCTGCTAGATAGAGCGTATCGCTCATCACGCCTAATTGCCCAACCCGAGCAGCGGTATCATCGCTACGGCTAACCCCACTACCAACAGCCGCAAAATTCGTGCCATTCCAAAGGGCAATTCCGTTCAGTGGCGTTCCAGCTAAGCGCTTAAACCGTCCACCAAGATACAGTTGATCGTGATAATAGGTCGCAGCAGCCAGCGTGCCACTATCATCAGCATGCAGCCCATAGCCTTGCCACGTGCCTTGCTGGTTCATGGTGGCAAGCCCATTAACCAATTGACCATTGAGGTAGTTGAAATCGCCCAAAGCCGTTAAACTGCCATCATCAGCAAACACCAAATTAGTAATTGTGCCTGGGATATTGAGGTTATTAGCTAGACGCGAATTCCAAGTTCCAGTGATCGCTTGGGTGGTTTGGAGTTGGGTTGATGAGGATTGGTTAGCAGTTGTAAATTGAAATGGATCAAGAAGCGCAGCAGAATCATGGGCAGCGACCATCGGTGCTCGGCTGATAACGCCCAAAATTACTAACTGCATAACAACGAACAATAACAGTATCCGCCAGAGTGATAAACGGGTTGGCAACATTGGCAAACTCCTTAACTACTTTTTCCAATCATAAAATAAACTATGTAGGTTGCTATATACCAATTTTTAAACCATTTGTAAATGCCCTTAAGCACTAATGTAACAAAAAACCCTACTCCCAAACAGGAGCAGGGTTATCGTAGCAGTTGCTCAGCCAATGATTTAGAGCCAAGCCACCAACACATAGTAGACTAGTGGCGCAGTAAACAGCAGCGAATCAACTCGATCAAGCAAGCCGCCATGGCCAGGAATCAGGTTGCCTGAATCTTTAACTCCGGCTTGGCGTTTTAACAACGATTCAGCCAAATCGCCCAGCGTACCACCGCCCGCTCCAATCACGCCCAAAATAATTGCTTGAACCAAGGTTAATGGCATCCCTAAGAGTGCTACAATCCCAATTCCAGCAGCAATTGAAGCGATTGTACCGCCAACAAAGCCTTCCCAGGTTTTTTTGGGGCTAAGCACGGGAGCCATTTTGTGCTTGCCAAAGCTGCGGCCTGCAAAATAGGCTCCGGTATCCGAGGCCCAAGTCACGGCGAAGGTGGCGTAGATCCAGGCTGCACCCGTTTCAATGTTGAGCGAACTGAGTGGGCCGCCGCTGAGGGTTGGGCTGGTTGCGGCGCGGAGTAAGACAAAATGGCTAAGCATTGCGCCAGCATAAATTGCGCTACCCAAACTAGCTGCCCAAGCGTCAAGTGCGCCCGTGCGTTCACGCCGACTAATTTCATAGATCAAACTAGCCATTGCGCCCAAGGCCACAACTGCACCAGTTAAGTTAACCTTAGTTTGTGGTTGAGCTACAGCCGCAGCCACAAAGGCCAAACCAAGGCCAATCGCTAATGGCAAACGCGGATGATAGCCACCAGCTCGCAAAATCCGCTGAATTTCATAGATGCCGATCACGACTGCGGCGGCAATTAGGCCAGTTGTCCACCAACCGCCCAACCACACAATGATCAATACGACTGGAGCTAATACCAAAGCGCTTGCAATTCGCGTGCCCAACGTGGCCTCCTCTATGGGTTTATAGGCTGAGAACGTTGGTTAGCATACCACGAATTAACGTCCCCAAAAATGCAACACAATATCTTGATCGAAGGTTTTTTGACCATAATCATGCAATATTCGCAAGATTTGTGCCCGATGATCGGTTGCATGGTTGGCAAGTTGGACTAAAACCTGCCAGCGAGCCAAATTTATACCTGGCAATATGTCGGCCAATTGCTCATCGCTCAATTGCTCAACATAGCTGATTACTTGACCGCGCATCTGATTAAACACCTCGCGCACGCTGGCAATCGTCGGATATTCCAAGGGATCAAGATGTTTTGGCCGCTCACCAGTTTGCAAACCTGTGAGCCATGCCCGTTCGACGCTGGCAATATGCACCAAATGATTGCGCAGCGAACCTTGCGAATAGGGGTAATCGGCGCAAAATTGTTCGTCGCTCAAGCCCTCAATGCTCCCCCATATCCGTTGATCAAAATCGGCGTTGTAGGCCAATAAGCCTTTGATAACTGTCAGTGCTTGCATCACACACCTCAATTCAAAATGATCATCATCATCATAGCTTATTTGTGATAGTTTGTGAACAGATGTGCGTAATTGAGCATCATTCATTGGGCTGATGGAAACGTTCTCGGAACGATTATAATGCGCATATTGGCATATCATGTTTTTTGCAAGCAAAGCTAGGCAGGTTATGGAGCAGCAGGATATCAACGCCAACGTGCGGCATAATGTGGTTGTAAATGTGGCCGATGGGGCATTTTTTGGGGCGGCCACGGGCATCGCCTCGTTTGTGACGGTTATTCCGCTATTTATGCATACCTTAACCGATTCGGCCACCTTAATTGGCTTGGTTTCGGCAATTCACTCGGTTGGTTGGCAGTTACCCCAATTATTAACTGCGCGGCGGGTGGCCTCGCTGCGGCGCTACAAACCCATGGTGCTGCTGATGACAATCAACGAGCGCTTACCCTTTTTTGGTTTGGCCTTGATTGCCTGGTTTGCTGCTGATTTGGGCCGCGAATTAGCCTTGTGGCTAGCCTATATTTTGTTAATTTGGCAGGGCTTGGGTGGTGGCTTAACTGCAACCGCTTGGCAAACCATGATTGGCAAAATTATGCCGCATCGCTGGCGTGGCACATTCTTTGGAGTCCAATCCGCCGCTGCTAATTTGCTGGCTAGCGTTGGCGCGGTCGCGGCTGGCGTAATTTTAGATAAACTGCCCTCGCCACTTGATTTTGTAGTCTGTTTCGGAGTTTCAGGTGTGGCGATGTTTATTTCGTGGTCGTTTTTAGCTTGGACTAAAGAACCAAGCCGCGAGCCAGAACATACCCATGGTAGCCAACGCGATTTTTGGGCCAGCATCGCCAATATTCTCAAGCGCGATCGTAATTTTCGCTGGTTTTTGGCTTCGCGCATCATCTCGCAGCTTAGCTTGATGGCGACCGCCTTTTTTACGGTATATGCGGTGCAACGCTTTGGGCTTGATGATCAGACCGCTGGGATTATGACCGCGCTCTATTTAATCATTCAAACTGTCGCCAATCCAATTATGGGCTGGCTCGGCGATCGGATTGGCTATCGGCGGGTGATGGAAGCCGGAGCATTGTTAGCCTTAGTTGCTGGCCTTGGAGCGTGGCTCGCGCCAGCTTTGGGTTGGTTTTATCTGATTTTCGCGATTGCCGGCGTGGCCAACGTAGCCTTTTGGACGATGGCAATGGCTATGACCTTGGAATTTGGCAGCCTCGCCGAACGCCCAAGTTACATTGGCTTAGCCAATACCTTGGTTGCGCCAGCAACTTTAGTCGCACCGTTGATTGGCGGTTGGTTGGCTGATTCAGCGGGCTACAATTACACGTTTGCGGTAGCGGCGGCTGGTGGTTTGCTCACCTGGCTAATTCTACGCTTCGCTGTACGCGATCCCCAATCGGCTCACCCGATGATTGAGTCACAAGTAGTTGTGGTTTCGTAAGGAATTATTTTTTATCCACGAAGGGAATAGGCTATGGGCTAATGGTGATAGGCTATTGTTTGAAACGCTACAACATGTTCTGCTAGCCCAATAGTCCATAGCCTATAGCCATTACTTCTCTGTACCTCTGCGTTAAATATTGATGATAATCCCAACAATTGTTCCGATAGCCAAAAGCCAATAGCCATATTCCTATGTTCTATGCTCTATGCTCTTTGCTCTGTGGTCATCCTCGGCGGGCTAGCTCGGTGGCAATTGGCAAGGTTACCCAAAAGGTTGTGCCACGACCAAGCGTGCTGGTGGCCCAAATTCGCCCGCCATGCAACTCGATCAAGGCCTTGGTGATCGATAAGCCTAAGCCTGTACCGCCAATTTTACGGGTGGTCGAGTTATCGACCCGGAAAAAGCGCGTGAACAGTTTGGGCAAATCTTCCTCGGAAATACCCATACCTTGATCGCGCACCGCGATAATCACCGAGCGCTCGTTGGGCAAGGGCGGCGCACCAGGCGGCACTTTGCGCAATTCACGCACAATCAAGGCCACTTGGCCGCCGTTGGGCGAATATTTGATCGCATTCGAGAGCAAATTGGTCAAAATCTGACGCACTTTATCTTTATCAGCAAAGATTGGCGGAATGCCCTCGGGAATATCAATTAACAAACGGTGCTTTTCCGACAGCGTTTCGTTGAGTTGCTTGGTAATTTCGCGAATAATTTGGTGCAACGATACCACCCAACGATTCAGCTTGATCTGGCCTGCATCCAAGCGCGAAAGATTCAGCAGATCATCGACCATCTTCGAAAGTTGGTTGGCCTGATCATAGACAGTTTGAACGAACTCTTGACGCTCAACTGGCTTGAATTCACGCGCTAATAGCAACTCGGTATAGCCCAAAATCGAGGTTAGCGGGGTACGCAATTCATGCGATACCACCGACACAAACTCGTTTTTCATCTTGTCGATTTCACGCTCGCGGGTCACATCTTCAATCACCACCAAGCGCCCAGTAATTTGGTGCTGCGCATCTTTGACTGGGGTTGAACGCAATTTTAGATCTTGCAATGGTTCGCTCAAACGTAGCGCTAATTCGAGGGTTTCGTCGGGTTGGGCTTGGCATTCAGCAAAAAAATCAGTCAATTCCAATGGGTGTGAAAGCCGTTTGAGCAGCAAGGGCAAAATATCCCACGGCAAATACAGCGCAGTTTCATCGGCAGGCTGCTCAATTTGCCAAAGTTGATACCAGGCAGGGTTGGTGCGCAGAATCCGGCCTTCGCCATCGGTCAAGGCCAAGCCCAGCGGCAAACTAGCCAAGGTTTGTTGCAATTGCATGCGGGCTTCGAGCAATTCGCTATAACTGGTTGCCCGTTGCAATGGCCGCGCCGCCACATCAGCCAAGGCCTGAATAAAATAGAGATCGCGGGTTGTAAAGATTGGCTCACGATTGGTCGAAAGCACTAGCACCGCCCAAGCCTCGCCCTCGACCCGCACGGGCACAACGATTTCGGCCCGCACATCGGGGGTAGAAAGTTGCCATTCACTATCGTGGGCAATATCGGTCAACAAGGCGGCTTTGCCAGTGCGTGCCACCCGCCCAACCACCCCAACATTCCAAGGCCACGACGTTCGCTCGCTAATCCCAGCGGTTGGCGGGTAGCCCTGCGAGGCAATCAAACGATATTCGCCATGCTCACGATCAACCAAGTTAATCGCTCCAGCACTAGCTTTGACACTGTGGATGGCCCGTTGCAAGAGCGTCGTCAACAAGCTGGTTACATCAGGCGCAATTTCTAAATCGTGGGTTAATGCCCGTACATCAAGCTGCTGTTCGCTGCTGGTATGATGAATCGGTCGCCCCCAGTGGGCTTCGCCGATCGCGGTGGCCAGCAAGGGCAGCAAATTGCTCAATAAGGTGCGTTCGCTAGCGCTAAATGTGCCATTGCGGCGAGCTTCCAACACCCCCCACAAGCGGCCCTCCCATTGAATCGGCAGCCCCAAATAACATTGCATATCGGCTTGCCATTCGCTAGCAACAATTGCGCTAGTGGTAAATGGGCTTGGCGGCAAGGCCGGAGCAGTGTGTTGATCGATCACAACTGGTTGTCGCCGCCGCACCACCTGCATCATGCGAGTGTTATCCCAAACGGCGCTGGTACGATGCAACGGCAAAACCACTTGCGGACGAGCATCAGGCTCGTTTAATAAGGTTAAGCGTAAATCAAGCTGAGGATAGCTATCCGCCAACAGCCCAAAACAATGCTGCATGCGCTGCTCAAAGGGTGTGGTTGCAAGCAAAGTTTGGGCTAGGCTACTAAATAAAGCAAGCGTTGACATAGAATCCTCAAGGCTGTAAGTTGCCTCACATTTTAGTGGGCATTCGGAATTTGGTGACCCTGCTCGAACAATTCGCTAGCAGCCAAGGCAGCGCCGATAATGCCAGCGTTATTTTGCAGTGTGGCGGGAACCAAGGGCGCTTTGGTTTGCAAATACTGGCCAAATTTATCGAAGCGCTTGCTCACCCCACCGCCCATAATCAACAAATCGGGCGAAAATAAGGCTTCGATGCGGGCTAAAACCTCGTTGACTTTCTCGGCCCATTTCGGCCAATCCCAGCCTTTTTCCTCGCGCACCCGATCCGAAGCGCGATGTTCAGCATCTTTGCCGCGAATTTCCAAGTGGCCCAGTTCGGTATTTGGCACCAACAAGCCTTGGACGAATAAGGCGCTGCCAATGCCAGTGCCAAAGGTCAGCATCATCACCACGCCGTTATGTTCTTTGCCCGCGCCATATTTCATTTCGGCCAAGCCTGCCGCATCGGCATCATTGAGCATATGAAACGGGCAGCCAGTCGCTTGCTCAAACAATTGATCAGCGTTCGCGCCAATCCAAGTTTGATCGACATTGGCGGCGCTGAGGGTATAGCCATTCTTGACGATTGCCGGAAAGGTACAGCCAATCGGGCCATGCCAATTTAATTGTTGAACTAACTGCTGAACCGTTTGCGCAACTGCCTCGGGGGTTGCTGGTTGGGGCGTGCTAATGCGCAGGCGCTCGCCAATCATCGTGCCTTGGGCGACATCGACCAACGCCCCTTTGATGCCTGAACCACCAATATCAATGCCCAAAATTGCCATTGCCCTACCTCACTACTAGCCATGAATTGCTCTATTGTACTACGCTTGCAGTTCAATATCTGCCATGGTGGATTACCAAATGCCAACAATTGGGGCGGGGATGAAAATCAAAAGGCAAAAGGCAGAGGTCAAAAAGAGGCACTATGGGCAATCAGAGGTTGGTGTTAACGTAGAGGCGCAGAGAGGCTATGGGCTGATGACTATTGGAGCTTGGTTCGGTGATCAAAAGCCAAATTGTACACCTCACTCCCCAAAAATCCCATCCCAAGAGTATTCAGAATCAGTTAAAGCCTGCTGAGCAGTGATGATAATTTGGGACTTTTGTTCTGGCGTTAGATCATCAATATATTGATTGAACTGATTAGTTGGATCACGCAAGGGCAGAATTGGCGCTTGCAACGCTTCAACCAAAAATCGCCACGTAGCGCGGCATTGTTCAGCCAATGGTTGGGCTGGATCGGCAGCCGCTACAATTGCTAATTCAAGCAAAAACCCTGAGGTAAATGGTATCTGTGCATGATGCCGCCAGCGATGTAGCAATTGGCAACACTGCTTAACTTGGCTCGCTGCAATCAGCCATGCATTTCGCTGGAAGTTTGTGATTATATAAATCCGTTTATCAGTTATGACTTTAAAATAAGTATAGGTATGATCAACTGGTTGGGCGTAAATTACATCGATATGCATGCCAATTTCGAATGGGATACGCCAACCCAAGGCGTGGAAGTATGTTTGCGACCAATGTTCTTTCAGTAACGCTCCCAATAATTCATAATATACTGATACACCCTTGCCATCAAAGGCTGGCTCAGAGCAAAGAATGTTATAGCTGAGGTGATCATTGGTTGCAACGTGCTTTATCAGCGAACCACTAAGCTCCATATAAGCAAGATTTGCAAATCCTTGTAGCAGCTCGCAAACACGATCACGATATTGGTTAAGTTTTGTAATTGCTGCTAGTGTTGGTTGGCAATGCTGGATCAGCAATTCAAGCTCAGGTGATTGGGACATAGCGATTACTCCTCACAATCAAGTTCATCCCAGTTCAACATATCGTGGGTTAAACTCATAATCTGATCAGGTGGGTAGAGGAGACCAGCTACATCCTCTAAAACAAATGGTCGATATTGGAAAAATGCCTTAATAAAGCGCAGCGCTAGTGCATACTCAATAGCTCCACCGTGAACTTCTACGAGAATACAATTGTAGTAGCGTGATGGCATAAGTTGGTTAAGCCGCTCCCAACGTTGAGGCCGATCGATCCGTAAGACTTCTAGATTAAACTGCTCCATAGAGACCCAACATGCACTATCAGGCATATCGCTCCAATAAGCCTCGCCACTGAAAATCGAGGGTTTACAGCCCAGTTGTTCGATTAATCCTAGATACCGATCATACGTCATAAATTCGGTATAAAGACTTAATACCCTTGACATTTATAATTCCTTCCCAAGAGTACCTATTAAGATACACGAAACATCATATAGGTACTCTTGGATGTAGAGCTAGTTTTTCAAATAATCCAACAAGGCTGGATAACTCCTAATAACTATTACGCCAGTTGCTTGCATTCCTTTTATTGCGTGGATAGAAAAATCTTTGTGTGTTGCATATAAGACCCTAGGCTTATTAGATGGGTTTACATGTGCCCATTTATACTTTTCCATTCTGTTTTGCGGCCTTGATCTACAGCCTCAACATAATCAACTGCAACGGGAAGATACTCTTCGTCAAATTCCAATGCCGAGTAATACGGCAGAATCCAACCCTTGTTATAGAATAAATCGGTAGTACTCGTATCTGTCAAAGCAGCACCACATAAACACAATAATCGCATAAATTCCCCTATAAGAATTCTACTCATTCACTTTGATCGCTTGGGTTGGCCTCATCGGGTGCAACCTCTGGATCGCGTAAAAAATTATGTGGAGTTGTTTCGGGAAACTCTGGTTTAAAAGGATAATAACCGGGTGTATTGGGATGGCTAATCCACAAACGCTGACAGCGATCACACTCATAAAGAAATAATGATTGATCAGTTCGCCATGTCGCGGTCATCACAACATCAAGCGTTGTAATAGTGTATTGAGGCGGGTAATTGGCGACAATCCATTCAGAACCCTTGCCCTGTTGAATGGCCTCTACATAGCCTAATAATATTGGAATATAGTCTTCGATCAGATGACGATACGCATAAAATGGCACCATCCAGCCTTTATTATGCAAAGAGTCATCATCGCTAACATCGACAATAACATGACCACAAGTGCAGTGTAATCGGCTCATGTCCAACCTCTTTCTGAAAAGCGATTTAGTCGTATTACAAACAGTGTTTATTTATGATTAATGGCTCATACTTTTTGTAAAGATGTTTATTCTATCTTCGAACAATGTGGATTATATCTATAAAAACCCATTTTACTGTAGCCTATTGTTCCTATAGGCATCAATAATTTAGAAAAACTTTGTCAAACATAATTAGGATTTATTTAAGCGAAAAGGCGGCCCTTTCCAATTCATTTGATGATCAACAATACAGGTAAAAGCCTCTTCGAAGGTATCAAATGACTTCACAAAATCACCTGGGCCTAAACCACCTTCATGATAGACGGCTGCTGCACACCAACGATCTTCTTCTGTATCCATATAAATTTTAATTGGCCAAGTCTCGCAGATTCTCTCACCATCATTTGTAAATCTAATCTCATAATCAGAAAGTGTATTTTTTCAACCAAGGTTAGCCTTCTCCAGAAGGTATAGCGATACGCTAAACCTATGATATCAGCCTTATGTTGATAGTCTAAGCCTAAATCTACGCAACGCGACCGGATTACTACATGATAATCTAATATTCCCACAATCTGCTCCCTACGTCGTTTTACAATTCAACGCCAAACCAACAATGAATCGTTGGCTTTGCTTGTACATAACAATTCAGCGGATCTTGCCATAATTTAATCATATTCATATCATCATGGGCACGATATGTCCAAAAACGATTCGGCGTAATGATGCAATCATGGAAGCAAAGCAAGGAGTTTTTACCTTGACGGATTAATTGAATTGATTGGCGAATATACAGGCCAAAGCTGATAATTTGGTTAGTTGAATCGGTTTGTTGTATTTCAATCAATGCTGTCGCTTCCAAGGGCCAAAGATCGAGTGTCCCAGTCAGGCCTAAGCGATTAAAGGTAAATCGATAGTGGGTTTGATAATCGTCTTCCTCAGGCAAGACTTCCAACGCATCGATCAGATCAATCACATCCCATTTAAGTTTTTGGCCCATACGCAAGTTTCCCTCCCCTAGCCATCGCGCTTGAGATAACCCCGACCCATTGCGATCTCAACTGCTTCAATATTAGCCATAAGCTCGGCTGGTGCTGGCAGCCACTCGCCGAGTGCTCGTCGATACAACACCAATAAAATCTGGATTGGCGTATCGAATAAGAGTGGGCGTAATGAATAATGCTTGGTTGAGTTGTAATAACTGAGCATTGCCTCAATCAAGGCTTTTAGTTGGGTTGGCTGATTGAGAATAACATCACCCGCTGAATATGTATAAAAGCCACTGGGCTGACAAAACATTTTTTCAAAGGCTTGAATCTGAGCATAAAAAAGTTGACCAAATTCTATGAGTACCGTCCAAAGTAGAATATTGCTACCTTCTTCGCTGGTTTCCGCTAAAAACCAAGGATCATATTCGTAATCCATCCCCATCAGCTGCTCCTTGAAATTCCAATGTACACGTTCAGGCCTTCACTTTACACCACACGAATCCATAAAGCACTCCATCTGTGGTTGGGTTTTCAGCTCAAAGCCCAAGCTGATACCAACCTGATAAATTGCTGATTTACATCTGAAAAAGCTATGATATAATCCTCACGCTGTGTTAAATGCTGGAAAATCAGCTTTTAGCGCTGTCCTCACGCCACGAAGGCGGGTTGTATCAAGAGAGTCGGTGTGGAATGCCGATGCCGCCATTGTGGCATCTCTCCCTGAATCGTAGCAGCGTTGCTACCACCAAGCTGCATTCCCAGATGCCCAGTTTTGCATCCACCGCGTACCTCCGGAGGTTTCTGTTGCGACACATTGCCCGTTTCTTGGCGCTTGGTTGTCTGCTCGCCGTGAGCATGACCCCCATCCGAGCGCAGGCGAACCCAACCTTGTGGGCTGCTGCTGCATCAACCGACACCCTCGTTCTTGCTTCTGGTCAACTGACCCTCGCCCCGAATGCGGCCCAAGCGGCTGCGGTCTATGGCGCATACGCCCGTTTTGGAATGTTCGATAGTGCTCCGCAAAACATCGCTCCCGCCAATCAAGTGACGGTTACATGGGGCGCAACTGTGCCCGCTGCCGCTAGCGTGCGCGTCGATGTGCGTGGCTTCAATGGCCAACGCTGGAGCGATTGGACGCTCGATGTGCAATCGGGCCAAACCGTAGCTTTTGCCACCATTGCCCGCCAAATTCAATATCGGTTGGTGCTATTGGCCAACGAGGCCGCGCCAGTCGTTGATTTTGTGCAACTTGCCCCCAACACGCTTGCCGAAAACGATGCCATCAGCATTATGGAAGATGAGCCGATTGCTCCAACCTACCACATTCGGGCTACCCGGATGGGCTTGGTTGGCGATCGCACTGCCAACGGCCATATTATTCAGCCAAACGATTGGTTTGTTTCATTGCCATCGTTTCGCTCACTCTCATCGCGGGGCGGCGGCGAATACATGGCGCGGCTTTCCTATCGTGGCAAGTCGATTGTTGTGCCAGTTTGGGAAGTTGGGCCATGGAACATTCACGATGATTATTGGAATGTTGAGCGCGAGAAATTTGGTGATTTGCCCGTCGGCTGGCCTCAAGATCACGCTGCCTATTTCGATGGCTACAATGGTGGCTGGGCGGAAAAAGGTCGCGTGCGCTTCCCCACCGCTGCTGATGTCGGCGATGGCGCATGGGTTGCTTTGGGCATTCCATTTAACGATGAACAAGAAGAACTTGATATTACCTTCTTGTGGCTAGGCCGTGACCCTGGCGATAACCCCGACCCCATGCCAGTGGGCAGCGTTACGCCTGAGCCAGCCCCAATTGAAGAATTGCCTGCGGGCACGATTCAGGTCGATAATCAAGGCGAACAATTCAGCCGCTCAGATGTGGCGTGGTATGAATTTTCGTGTGGCAAAAATCGCCATTCGTTCTGGACCTTCTCGACCAACCAGCCTGAAGAAGCGGTCAACAACGCCCGTTGGACAACTCCGCTTGAAGCTGGCGAATATAGCGTGACCGTGTTTGTGCCCTACTGCCCCAACGGCAAGAGCGATACAACCTCAGCACGTTATGTTGTGCAACATGCCGATGGCGAAACTCAAGTTGTCGTCAATCAAGCGGAACATGCTGGCAATTGGGTTGAGTTGGGGCGCTATCGCTTTGATGGTACTGGCTCAGTTAGCCTCAGCGATTTAGCCGATGATCGCATGAAAGCCATTTGGTTTGATAGCGTGCGCTGGACAAAATAAGTTCAATTATTTAGCGATCAAAAAAGCAGGGCTTGGAATCACCCAAGCCCTGCTTTTTATTTAACCTAAAGCCTGATTATGGTTGCGGCGGAGTAGCCAAGAAGTTAATCCCGACTACGGGCAAGCGAATCGTACTGCCAGCAACGGTTGAGGTAACGTTGAAGGAATAGATATTATCAAACTCGCGGGTTCCAGCCGGAGTTTCAGCTTCGGTTACGTTATTTCCGCTATCAACCACCAGATAGACTTTCCACGTACCAGCTTGATTGAACAGCGATTGCCAAACAACTAATGGGCAATCAACGGTTGCGGCAGGGCAGGTTCTACGCCAAAGCGTATTATCAGCAAAGCCATCGAGCGTAAAGGTGCCATCCTGCGGCAAGTTTGCCCGATTGACCTCGGTAAAGATCACCCCGTATGGATAAATCCCCTCAGCATTGCGACTTGGTGGTACATCAGCCGAGCCAGGTGGCAAGACGTACATATCCACATAAAACGTACCGGGCATCTCGAGATCGGCATCGAGCACATTTTCGGTATCACCTGAGCCAGGCTTGATGCCATTTTTCAAGGTTGTGCTAAATGCGCTAATGCCTGCTGGGGTAACCGTAGACATTGTAGCGTTATCAACATACAAGTTTGGGTGACCATCAACTTTATATTTGATTCGCACATGGCGCAAAATCGGGGTGGCTTTCGGCAAAGAAGGGTCTTGGGTTGTCATCAACGCCTGATATTGGAACCATTGGCCTTGAATGACCGTTGAGCCAGCTGCTGTATTTTGGCCATTAATTGAATATTTATCGGTGCCAGGCGAGCCATCGACAGTTTGCCATTGGGCCGACTCTAAACCTGCACGGGTGGTTGCGAGCCGATATTGCATTTGAACATCGGTATTAATGGGGTCTTCGGGCGGCACTGCTTCAATCGTTGCATCCCAGATCATTTGCTCAATAATGGCAGGTGCTCGTAATTGAACCGGCGGTGAGCGATAGATCCCAGGTGAAGGATAGCCACCAGAATTAAAATCAAAGTCGTCGGCGGTACCAACCCTACCAAAAATTACGTCATTCTGATAGGTTGTTCCAAGCCGAATACCACCATACATATAGGCAACTGGGCGATTTTCAATCCTAATTAGCTCAAGACCATGCGAAGCCCGCGCTTCATCGGCTTCAAGGGCATTTTCCGAAACCCGGAAGTTGCTCTGACCAAAGACTGGTAAGCTGAAGCTATTAACATTAATGTAGGAGGTATAGATCCGATTGGTTGGATTTCCAATCGTACCTTGCCGACCGCCAACCACATAGATTTTTTGGTTAACCCCGATCACCCGTGGGCCTGAAAGCGGCTCGGGCAAAACATAGCGCTGCGATTCCCAAGTAAGCATGCCTGTGTTGCGGTCAAGCCGACCAAGGAAGGCTTGGGCTGAGCCTTCGCGGGTAAGCGAACAGCCGTTGGCTTGATCGCCAGTGCCTAATTCGAATGTTCCGCCAACAACTAACAAGGCGCGATAGGTGCTGGTGCTCGTTTGGGTGATGCCTTCAGTTGTAACTGCATCAAAGTTGGTGGAATCCATGGTATGTAAGCCAACTTTGTCATCACAGCCACTGGTAGGGGTAAACATATCGGGCGTAATTGGTAGGTCGGGCATTGATTGCCATGGCCCAAGCACCCCATTTGGTCCCACCAAGGTTCGACGAACCGTGCGCCGTGCAAAAACTGGCGCAAATAAAATTGAGGTATCGCGGGTTCGACCACCAATCAGGTAAATATAGGTCTGACCTGTATCAGTGGTATAGGCAGTTGCAGTCGTATTAATTAATTTTTCACCAACAGTCAAGGCCTGGGTTTGCCACGCGCCTAAGTTTCCGTTGGCATCAATTACGCTTGAGTAAATCGTATCAACATACTGGCTATCAAGATCCGATGCGTTTTGACCACCAAAGGTATAGATAATCCCTCTATTTGGGTCACTAGTATGGGTAATGGCCACTGTGCTCATACGAGCTAAGGCTAGCGGCAAGCTTTGGGGGCTTTCATCCCAAACGGTCGTTTCCCCCCCAAGGCTCAAAACCGATGATTGACAAACATCTGGAACGGGAGCAAGCACCCCTGCCGAAGACGCAATCCCACCAATCGTATAGAGATGATTTTTAAAGCTGGCAGTCCCCATATCAGCCAGACGGCGGCAGATCGTATTATTGGCATCCGACCATTGGGCCAATGCCCCTTGTGGAATAAGCTGAACCCCGCCATAGGAAACCCCACCAATTACTTGATCCTGTTGGGTTAGACCGGTCAAGCCAAAATAACCGCTCGCAAAATCACCGGCATTCAGCGAAATAGTGGCATTCAGCGAGATTGCCGAAACTGAAGAAACCAAAGTAGCCAAAAGGGTAACAAGAATCAGAAATGAGGATAGTACTCGTTTGCGCTGCCTATTGCGAACCATAGTAAACTCCTTACTATTGAATACGCACAGCCATTGGCTGTGCGTATTCCATGACCTCTCGATAATTGTACTAGAACTTAGCTTATTCTGGGCAAAGTCCCTTGAAGGCTTCGTTCTCAGCGATGATCAGGGTATATTTGCCCAAATCAATCATGCCTTCAGCATCTTCAGGGATACTGAATGGGATCGCATTGCGATACACAATATCCTCGGGTGCTTGCAAGCGGTTGTACAGTTGTGGCAAGTAGCTTGTGCCAGCCAAGCGTGGGTCACGGGTCGAGTTATACATGTTTGGATCAAGCGTTTCGCCTGCACCCAAGGGGAATTCACTCCAAGCCGTTACTCTGCGTTCAGCGACAAAGCTATAATTGCCAGGTTCTGGTACTCTAAAGATTAAGCTGCCAGTTGTTGAAGCTTGCATATTGCCCATCCCAGCAACAACTGCACCAGTACTATCGCGAACAGTAATCTTGGCCGAAGCTGCTGGAATAAGTGCATCGCGCTCATAGCATGGTTGGGCCAAGCTCTCAAGAATCGCAATAAGCGCATAGTTGAGCGAGTTTGGATCTTTGGCGTAGAATGCCCCACCAGTTGAAGCAATCCGATCAATCCGCAAGTCTGAAAGACCATAGGTTTGTTGGTCGCCCACCAAGATCGCGACGATACTAATTGGCCGCTTGGGCGCTTCTCGATTGCGTGCACGATCGGAGACTTCGATCAATGATGCAATTGGAGCCTTAGCATAGCCATTGCCGCTGCCTTCGCCATTCCATGGACAGTTGGCTTGCACATCAGGCAAGTCGGTGATTGGATAATCAGGATGGCCTTCTGTTCGCAAATTGCCTCGGGTTGGGTCGTTGGGTGCCTTACAATATTTATACGAACTGCCACTAAGCGTATAATGTCGTCTGATTTGACTATTTTGTTCACCGATTTGTGGGCCGTCGTACATCACATTGGTCAAGCCGTCAGTCAGCATCATCATAACCAGCTTGATTGGGCGACCAAAACGATCTTTACGTGAATCAGCACCCACATTGTCGAAGTAGCGAATCCCTTCATTCAAGCCTGCTGCTCCAGCCGTACTACCATTCATGTTGCCAGAAGTGATCCAGTTGATAAAGGTAGTCATTTTAGCTTTCATGGCCGTAGTACGGGAGCTGATACTGCCTACATCACTGCCAGATGGTGAATTGACAAAGCCAAATGAAGGGCTGTCAGTTCGAGCGCCGCCACTGAAGCGCACAACTGCAATCCGGTTATCGCCACCTTTACCAATCAGTTCTTCGTTAGGGAATAAGGTTGCATTGTTCATGTTTGCGCCTTCTGGGGCATTCCAAACATCAAGCATCTTATACGAGAACTTGCGCAAGAACTCTTTGACCAGATACCAGCGAGCGTTGGCGTTGGTGCCACAAGTGTTCTGGTTGTTCCAGCACCATTTCATCGAACCAGAAACGTCAACCACCAACGCAATATCATAGCTAGTTGTGGTAATACTTGGCAGGTACCAAATCAACTTTTGATCAAGGGTTACCTTAACTTCAGGTGGTGTTGGTGGTAGGGGTACGTCAACACATGGACAGTTGGAATTCGCGTCAACATAGCGTAGTGTAATGGTATTGCTAGTAAAGTTCGTCAATATCACCCGTACAAAGCCACCTGATCGGAAGCTAGCATATTTAGGGGTTGTGCCTGTGTAGCTGAGTTTGCTAAAGGTTGGCAGCAAAATTGGCTTACCACTCTTCAGCGCATTCATCAACGAGGTTAAGGCGGTCGAACCTGGGGTTAGCACACTATCCGAAACTTTGATCCAGTCCTCATTGTTGATGATTCCATTATTACTGGTATTGCTATAACCAGCTGGCGGTGTGGTTTCGGTCAAACCTTTGATCAAATCACCGCTACCGCCCAATGATTCCTTCAAGCGATTGTCGGCGTTGCTACCAGCCGTCCATTCAGCCCAAACGAAGTAGTTCTTTTCATCGACAGCATTGGTAATTTTGTTTTTTGTCCATGTGAGGGTAACGCTCTGACCTGGCAACGTCCCCAACATCTTGTCGGTCGAGACCGCGATTGGGAAGACATAGGTCGCACATTGACACCAAGTTGCTTTGTTATCAGCTGAAACTTCGAGCGTATCAACGCCTAAAGCCTGGGCAAAAATTGTGTTGCGAGCCGAGCGAACTTCCACCCGAATCCCATTGAGTTCAGTTGGCACGCTGCCGCTGAATGTTCCAACTGGGTATTCAACCCGTGAGCCACGTTGGGTATAGAAGGCTCGATAGTAGTTTACGGTTGGGTCGAGGTTCGGCCAATCGCCGACGATTGGCTGGGCGTTGGTGATCCCATTAGCAGCCAAGGCGGCTTCGATTGCAGCCACAACGGCGTTATCGTTGCCATCGACACCCAACGTTTCCAAGCCACTGATGGTAGCAGCAGTTGAAGCTGCTTGCTGTTGGCGTTGGCGACTAAACGCTTCGCCTGTATCAATGGCTAGTGCAGCGAAACCAATCAAGACGAAGAACAAAATAGCAGAGAATACTAATGATTGTCCTGCGACTGGTTGGGCTACACGTCGCATCATGCGACTTAAGTTCATAGCCAATCCTCCGTAAAAATAAAGCTCAATACCACTGTCGTGATAGATATTAACTAAGGTAAGGTATGTTGTTGAATGGCGGTTAGTTCAATCCATTGGGCACCCAACAACGAAGCGAATGAAAAGAATGGTTTATAGCGATAGCGAACGCTAACCCGAATATCGCAAAATTGGCGCATCATCGTCGCTGGGTTAGCACAATCCACTGGTACACTATTTGGCACTGGACTTGGGATAAAGGTAATAGTAATTCGATCTGCTTGAACACTGGCTGGATCAGCTGCCCCATTGTTATCAAGATCAAATAAGTTGACAAAGCGTGCGCCTGTGCCATCCGAGGGAGCACCACTTTCATAACGTAGCCGGTCGCGAATTTCTTGGGTATTGATAGTTCCATCACTTCTTATTGGAAACAATGCCCCATATGAAACGGCCTCGTAGGCGGCACCCTTCAAACCCTGATGGGCAAAAAAGGCTAAACCAAGATCAATAATTGCTGAAAGAAAAAAGAATAAGACAGTCACGGTTAGCGCAAACTCAACCAAGGCTTGGCCTGCCTTTTTGCGCTTGTGTTTAAGCTTGAGCATGGTCAGATACCTCATTGATTAGCGGCAAACCGAAAGTGGGTCAATGCTCGAAAAATCGTAGCGGACAATCGTGCGGCGCGAGGTTGCGTCAATAATTCGTCCATCTAGCAACAAATCGCCAACCGGGGTAAGCGGTTGATATTCATACTCAACCTGTACCTGCATAATATAGCCAGCCTTACGATAGATCGTTGGGTTAGCCGAATCAACAACTTCGGCAGTATCATTGGCTGTACGCTTATATCCCATCTTAACATCTGATGGTTGGATGCCTATCGTGGTGCGTAAGGCGGCTGCCCGAATCAAGCTTACACAATCGTCGTCTGCTGTATCATAGCCAATTTCAGAAAGTGCCCGCACTGGTGGCCCTGATGAAGCTTGTTCGGCCCCACGGCGGGCGGCATAGTTGGCTTGCGACCAGGAATAAACAAAAAAGCCCATTTCAATTGATGCGAATAAGAACGTCATAATAAGGGGAAAAACCAAGGCAAACTCAACAAGGGCTTGCCCTCGCGATTTTCGTTTCATACGTACCTCCCGTGTTGGTTATGCGCATACGTTCCACGTTTGGAGCTTATGGTCAGTATACACAAGTCAATGTCGATTAGCCTATAGTGCGATAGTACCAATTTTTGTTTAAGAATTACCATAAGCTATTATTGATCAATCTGCCAGACTATGCCACTCCATTGAATGCCAAGGCTGCGGGCATCGTTGGGTAGGCTGGGGTATTCGGCGGCATAATCGTTAGGTGTCCAGGTTCGACTGAGGCTCAACTGTAGCAACCAATCGTGCTCGGGCAAGGCTGGCAGTTGCCAAGTTAACACGGTTGGTTCACTGCTGCTCAGTGGTTGACAGCCTAATGGCTGACTAATCGGCTGCTTGATCAAATAGCTGGCACTTAAACAAAGCTCAACTGGTTGGTTTACGAGTGATGGTGGTACTAACCCTAATCCTACACTAAAGCTTAAGTTTGAGCTAGTGGCAACCGCTGGCATAATCCAATTGGCATTGCCAGTCGTCCAAGCATAACGTTGGTTCGTTTTGGGGTTGGTTTCAACTGGGTTGATTCCGCTATGCTGCCAACGATAGTCGTCAATCGCAATGATTTGCTGACCAGTCATTGGCGTAGGATCAGCCACCAGCCGATACATGCGATAGGTAAAGCGTACATCGCCCGCCGTAAAGGGCTTTTGCAGTTGGAGTTGTTGCCATTCTTTTAATGGTAAGTCAAATAGCTCAATATTTTCGTAGCGAAAGCCCGGCAAATTAAGCATGCCACCACGTGAGCCAAGCATCACATAGACTGGGCGACCTTGAGCTTGCCAATTGCGCACTTGCTGGGCCAGTAAATCGCGATAGGGCGTGGGATCATCGCTGTAGGCCACCAAATAATCGCGATCAAATAAATAGTGCATTGGCGTAGCAATATTGGTCGAGGAATCACGGTCCCCACCGCGCATGAGCACAATTGCATTTGGCTCAGTTTGGTTGGCAAGTTCAGTCAGCGCAGCTAACGCACCTTGATATTCAACATGGGCAATCGTGCGCCAGCCAGTTGCCGCAAAAAACAGCAGCATCGCGGTCGCCATCGCGCCACTAGCCACTCGCCAAAGCCAGCGCGATTGAATCAAGCCCTTGGCCAAGAGCCATGCCATGCCCAAGGTGAGCATTGGCACCGCGCCTGGAATAAAGCGCCGCGCAATATAAATGTAGGTTTGATCGGCAGTGCCATACGAATCATTGACACTAAACGCACCATACAAAATACCCAACAGCAAGATCAGCCATGAACTGCGATTCATGTCGCGCCAAATCCAGAGCGCCAAACCTGCGATACCTAAGCCAATTCCCAAGGGCGAAAAATACCAACCCAGTCGTACCATATTGCCATAGGCGATCGCCGTTTGGCGTGGCTTAATGTCAGGAATTGGCAAAATCCCGCCGATATAGCTATTCCAAGTGCTGGCATGCTCAATTGGATGCAGAAGTGCCGCGCTTGAAAGATGCTGTGGCCGAATAAAATAGGCGTAGCTCGCCAACAAGACCAAGCCCACAGCCACGCCACCCAACAACCAGCCTTGCCAACGTTGGGTTTGCGCTTCAACCCAATTCAGCAAACGTGGAAACCGCCACAAGGCCCAAAGCACGAATAGACCAAGCAGCACCAAACCCAATTCAAGTGCTAAACGACTGTTGCTCTCTAAAATCCAAGCTTTGGAGTTGTTGCCACGAATATCTTGCAACAATGGTGGATAGAAGGGGTGCACCAAACGCGAGATAATCGCAAAATCTTGGAACTTGCCCCAGGTATTGTTCATAAAATAGAGCCAGCCAATGGTGCTGATGTGAATGGCGGCATGCACCATCATCAGGCCAAAGCCGAGCAGCATGGCAGTTTCGCCCATACGCCAGCGGCGGCGAATCAGCGCTGCTGCCAAATACAGCACAATTGGAAAAACCCCAAAGTAAAATTCGAGCCGCATCAGCGCCAGTTGACCAATCGCCAAGCCACATAATGCGCCATACCATAAACTACGGCGGGTACTACGCTGATCAGGCGCGATTTGGCTGTAGGCGGCCCACATGGCCAAGCCACCCCAAACTGTCCACTGCGCTCCAGCTTCAGCAGTCGAGTAGCGGCTAAACCAAATTTGTAGGCTATTCAGGCTCAGCAAGCCTAAAGCTAAAACGCCCATCCAAGCGCTGGCCTTGCCACGCACAACGCGCCGCCCAACCATGGCCACACTCCACGCACCTAGCCAACCCAAATAGCCCGTGGCCAGCAAGCCGCCATACAAGCCAAATAAACTCGTCCAGATCGCGATCCAAGTTGGGTAGAGGTGAAAGTTATTGGGATAAGATTTGCCCGCCGCCGCCGATTCCTCGGTCATAAAAAAGCTGGGTTGATGAAAGCGGGTGCTCAAAAAACGCTCAGGATCTTGTTTGCCAAGCAGGTTGCTGTAGGCTTGTTTGGCTGGCTCGGAGAGATTGCGGTCGTTGTAGTTCATTGCCCGCACAATCTCGGCCACCAAAGCTTCATCTTGGACAATGCTGCCAGTGCGCTCAATCGCAAAACCAGTAACTGTGTAAACCCCAGCATCACGCCCACCCAAAACAGTTTCGAATGGGCGAGCTACGATTGCCGCAAAAATGAGCAAGCCAATGATAAACAGCCAACGCTCCCAAGCTGGGCGAGCCTCGGTAGTTTCGAGTGGAGCCAGACCAAATTTGTGGCTCAGCCACCAACCTAGGCCACAAAAAAGCGCTGTGCCAAGCACCAAATGCAGCAAACTAAACCAGCCAAGGCTTGCCAAGACCAAGCCCCACCAGCCTGTCCACAGCGCACTCACCGTCATACGCTCAAACTGACGATCAAGCCAATCGCTGCTGCGATGACCAAAACGCCCCCAAACCAGGCCAGGCAGATAAAGCAACACTGGGGCTAAAAGCAAACCAAGAATCAACTGCATAACACTTCCTTCGCAACGCTCGGGTTCCATGGTTGAGCAAATAGCAGTGATTATACTTGATCACGCTGATTGAATTGGCCAAAAGCTCAAGCACCAGTTTCGTGCCTGAGCTTTTGATCGATTATGGCCCTGGTGGTGGTGGCGGTGGTGGCGGTTCCTTGGTGGGTTGAATAACTGGTTTAGGCGTATTACTTGGTAAAGGTGGATTGGTTGGTTGTTGAGGCCGATCAGTTGGTTGCTCAGCTGGCTTGGGGCAACCATTGCGTGATGGGTCACCAGGCTCACGTGGACAAGCATCAACAGTATCGGGAATCGTATCGCCATCCGTATCAACGACGGCGGGCGGTGCAGTTGGCTCGACCACCGCCGGACATCCATTATTGGGGCCAGCTACATCAGGACAGCCATCAGCATCATCATTAAAGCCATCGCCATCCCGATCACTTGGTGCTGGTGGATTAGTTGGTTGGACTGCTGGTGGATTAGTTGGTTGGACTGCTGGTGGATTGGTTGGCACAGGGCGATTAGTTGCCGCTGGGCGGGTTGTTGCAGGGCGATTGGTCGCTGCAGGCCGAGCAGTTGCAGGTAGATTAGCATTGGTTGGCTGAGCTGGCCCACTGGTCGCTGTGCTTGCCGGGGTTAGTTCGCTGGTCGCGGTTGCTTGATCATTAGCAATCGTGGTTGGCTCGCTCGTCGCAGCGCCTACGGTGAACGTTGGCTGGGCCACCACCGCTAGCACCGTATTGGTTGGCAGGTCTTGGCTGGGCTGAGCCATCAACGTAGCAGTGATGCGATCTGAATCAGTGTTCAATTGCGCATCACGGTTAAGCCACCAACCACCACCAGCACCACCAAGCAATAAAATCAGCAAAAGTGGCCAAAAGCGTTTATAGCTCGGCGTTGGCTGTGGTTGAGGCATTGCCTCAGCGCTTGCTTCAACTGGATAGCTACTATTTGGCTTGTACATACCTGGGCTGGGTTGGCTATCGCGACTTGTTGGCTGTTTTGCTGGCCCAGTAATCGCCCTCGAGCTAATCGTCGATGGCAAAATTTTGGTTTGGGCATTATTGACTGGCGCATAGGGTTGAGCCAAGGCAAGTCGAAATTCTTCAGCCGACGCAAACCGCTCATCGGCATCAATCTCCAACGAACGCATAATCGCCTGATTGACATGATCTGGAATTGATGGGTTGAAGCGTTGGGGGGCAATAATTGGGTCGGGCTTGCGTTTGGCCATCGCCAAGGTTCGCGCCAATGCATCAGCGGTTTTGCCGTCGCCATCGGCTGGGGTACGCCCAGTTAATAAATGATAGAGGGTCGCGCCCAACGAATACAAATCGCTGCGCGGGTCAGTACCTTCTTGATTAATTTGTTCAGGCGGTGCGTAGGTCAAGGTATAGCCATGAACACTATGCATGGCACTTTTCATATTGGTAAAAATTTCAGCCTTGGCTAAGCCAAAATCCAGCAGCTTTAATTCACCGCGTGAAGTAATTTTGATATTAGCAGGCTTAATATCACGATGGACGATCGGCTGACGATAGAAGGTATGCAGGTAGGTCAAGACACTCAACAGTTGATCAGCCCAAGCCAGCACTTGCTCAACCGGCAGCGGGCCGCCTTGGCGTTCGAGCATACTGCTCAAATCCGCGCCATCGATCAAATCCATCACCAAAAATTGGCTATCATTGGTTGTAAAGTGCAAATAAACTTTGGGCAAACTTGGATGTTGTAAGTTGGCCAAAAGACTGGCTTCATGGCCAAAGGCTTTGATCGCATGTTCGCCCTCAAGGTGCAAATGTTTGAGCGCCACCATTTTGCGCAACTTAATATCGTAAGCAGCATAGACGGCTCCCCCGCCGCCATGGCCAATTCGCTCACGAATTTCATAGGTATCATGTAGGATCATGCCATTTGGAAACATAGCCTTCCTCGTCAGGTTCAATCGTTATGCTGGTTGTTGGATAGCATTTTTGCTTCAACCAAATCGATGTTATGCGCCCGATTATACTCTATTTGCCTAGATATTATGGACTGAGAGTGATTGGTCTTGCTATTGAGTTTAAATTATTTGTCGATCTTCGGTGTAGGTGTTGGCGTAAAGCGATCAGTAATTGGACGCGGTGTATTGGTTGGCGGAGGTTGTGGCGTGTTGGTTGGCCGCTCAGTTGGTGGATCTTTGGGTTTCGGGCAGCCATTACGCGAAGGATCACCAGGCTCGCTCGGGCAAACATCACGATCATCAGGAATGGTATCGCCATCGCGATCGGCAATCGCGGTTGGCTCGACCACTGGGCAGCCATTATTCGGCCCAGCCACATCGGGACAGGGATCATTGGCATCAACCACGCCATCACCATCACGATCGGGCACTGCGGTAGGCGCAGGGCAGCCATTATTTGGGCCATTGGTATCTGGGCAGGGATCATTGGCATCAGCCACACCATCGCCATCGCGGTCGGACGGCGGGGGAGGATTGGTCGGCTGAGCCGTTGGTCGTTGGGTCGGTTGGGCCGCTGGTCGCGCGGTAGCAGGCCGCGCCGTGGGCTGGGCTACCACGGCAGTTGGCGGCACTGTGGTAACAGTTGCGCTTGCCTGGACAACAGTTGCTGTGGCTTGAACTAGCGTGATAGTTGGTTGGGCAACACTCTGTCCAGTAGTCACACTAGGCTGTTCAGCAGATTCTGAATTAAGAATAAGAGCAGGTCGTGAATTAGCTTGAGGATCATCTGCTTGAGCACTATTGGGCTGGACTTTAACCCACCACCAACTGCCACCAACTAAACCAATTAACACCACCAGCATCAGCGAACTCCAGCGTTTGAGGCGAGTCGTTGCAGCAGTGGCTTGGGCTGGCAAGCGCAAGGGTTGGCTGATCGCGGCGGCACTGATGCCGACACTCTGACTATTCGTGTGGTTGGTGGTAACCGCTTTAATTGGCGTGGTAATCGCCTTGCTCATCGTGCCAAGCAAGCTCTTCAGCGAGCCGCTGGTTGAGCTTTGGCTCGGTTGCTTGAGCGCTTGGCGAAATTCGGCGGCACTGGCAAAACGCTCTTCCTTTTTAAGCGCCATTGCCCGCATAATCACCTGACTAATTGGCTCAGGAATTGCAGGATTGAGCAGCATTGGCGCAACGATTGGGTCGGGCTTGCTCTGAATTACCGCCGCATCACGGATCAGCGCATCGATGGTTTTGTTGTTGCCATCGGTGGGCGGGCGGCCTGTTAATAAATGATAGAGGGTTGCGCCTAAGGCAAATAAATCGCTGCGTTCGTCGGTGCCTGTTTGGTAAATTTGCTCGGGCGGGGCGTAGGTCTGGGTATAGCCATGGATGCTTTTCAGCACACTATTGACTTGGGTGGACATAGCACTTTTGGCTAAGCCAAAGTCGATCAATTTGAGCTGGCCGCGTGGGGTAATTTTAATATTGGCTGGTTTAATATCGCGATGAATAATCGGCGTAGCATGGGCAGTTTGCAGATAATCAAGTAAATCTAAAAGTTGATCAGCCCAAGCCAAGACCTGTTGTAAGCCAAGTGGCCCGTTTTGAGCCTCTAAACGCTGGCTCAGATCGTCGCCTTCGATATAATCCATCACCAAAAACTGGCCAAGATCGTGCTCAAAATGGTCGAGCACCCGCGGCAAACATGGGTGATCAAGGTTGGCGAGTAGTTGGGCTTCGCGTTTGAAGGCCTTGATCGCTGGCAAACCATCAAGCAAAAGGTGTTTGACCGCAACCCGTTTCTGCAAATTATGGTCAAACGCTTCGTAGACATTGCCGCCACCACCACCACCAACCTGTTGCTGGATTTCATAATTTTGGTTAAGAATCACTCCCTTGGGAATTTTCATGAAGGCACTCTCAACAAAAATAACATAATGGCGCTAGTTTACCATATTTATTTGGCTCGCTGCGCTAGCATCTGGTGTGAGGCAATAAATTTTTAAGAATTAGCTAAGTTGACAGTCATCACGCTTTTGAGTATACTCAGGGAGCTTAACGATGCGGGAATGGCGCAATTGGCAGCGCATCTGTTTCCCAAACAGAAGGTTGCGGGTTCGAACCCCGTTTCCCGCTCCACACCAAAACACTCCATCAAATGGGGTGTTTTTTTGTTGCTTGAAAAACCTTACAGGCCACCACCATAGATCTGCAACCATTGTTTACGCGTCAGATAATCGGGCATCGCCCGGCCTAGATGCTCCCAGAATGGGCGTTGATGATGTGGCTCAAGCATATGCACCAGTCCCCAGAGAACAGAGAGCATAACTCGCCAAAAGTAGCGCTAAGCCTTTAGCTTATTCGTGCTAAAGAACGAGGTATTTTGGCCGAATGCTGCTATGCTAGCACTATCATAGTGTGGTGATTTATTTGGAAGGAATCGACCATGAGCCAATTTGATGATCAAGCTGCGATCACGGTAGCAAATTTACAAGCACGGATCGCCGCTGGTTGGCAAGAACTACAAACGTTTTTGGGTGGTTTAAGCCACACACAACTCACTGGCCCAACCGATGCCGCAGGCTGGACAATCAAAGATCATACGATGCACTTGGCGCTGTGGGAAAACAGCTTACAGGCCTTGCTCAAGGCTGAATCGCGTGCTGCCAGCTTTGGGATTGATGAGGCAGTTTGGCAACAAGGCTACGAGGAAGTTAACAGCATTCTACAACAACGCTACCACGATCTACCACTTGATGAAGTGGTTGCCACCCTCGAAACCAACCACCAAACCCTGCTAGCCCATATCAACCAACTGAACGATAGCGATTTAATGCGGCCTCATCGCGAGTTCCAAACTGGCTCAACCAACGATGATCCGATTATTGGCTGGATTGTGGGTAATACCTTTGAACATTATGCCGAGCATTTGCCATGGATGCAGGCAATTCTCAACAGCTAAGCCAATGATCTATATATTATTAATCCAATGAACCAATAATGATATATTGGAAGGAATGGGCTATGAGCCAATGTGATGATCAAGCTGCTATGACGGTAACAGATATACAAACACGGCATGCTGCTGATTGGCAAGCATTACAAACGTTTTTGCATGGATTAAGCTATGAACAATTAACTGGCCCAACTGATGCCGCAGGCTGGACGATCAAAGATCATGTGATTCATTTGGCGCTATGGGAAAAAACCTTGCAGGCTTTGTTGAATTCAGAATCTCGGCCAGCCAGCATTGCTATCGATGAAGCGGTTTGGAAGCAAGGCTACGAGGAAGTTAACCAGATTCTGTACCAACGCTACCGCGATGTACCGCTCGACGAAGTTTATGCCACCCTCGAAACCACTCGCCAAGCACTTATAGCTCGCATCAATCAATTTAGTGATAGTGATTTGCTGCGCCCGCATCGTGAGTTTCAAGCCAGCTCAAACCTCGATGATCCAATTGTTCGATGGATGGCTTACGAACATTATGCCGAGCATTTACCATGGATGCAGGCAATTCTCGCTCGCTAATTCTAAGCAAGGCCACAAACTAAAAAGCTTGTGGCCTTAGCATGATTTTTAGCCAATAAATTCGGCCATTGCAGCGGTAATCGCCTCAGGTTGCTCTAAAATCGACATATGGCTGGCATCATCAATATAGCGCAATTGAGCGTTGGCAATCAGTTGCTGCATGGCTTCGCTCTTGGCTGGCGGTGTAGACATATCTTCAACGCCAACCACAATCAGGGTTGGCACCGCAATTTGGCTGATCGTGTTGGTCACATCGTCGCGATCAATCACCGGAATGATCGCTTTGTAGAGTGATTCACGGTCGGCGTTGGTCCAGTAGGCATGCCAATAGGCCAGCACTTGGGGGTAGCGCTCGGCCATTTTGGGCGTATAAAACACTGCATCCAAGCCTTCTTGCAAGGGCGGAATCAAGCCATACGCCAAGTAGGCATCGCCCATTTGGCGATAGCCATCGAGCAATTCGGGTGCATCGCCTGCTGATGAATCAATTAACGTGAATGAGAGGAACAGTTCGGGGTGTTTGGGGTAGAGCCGCAGGCCGATCATGCCACCCATCGAAACCCCAACCCAGTGCACTCGCTTGATGCCAAGATCGCTCAATAACTGATAAGCATCCGCGCCAAGCCGATACATTGAATAATCGTCGAGTGTGCCGCCGCCCTCAGTTTGGCCCTGCCCACGCCAATCGATGGCAATACAGCGAAAGCCTTTGGCGGCGAAATATTCCATTTGTGGCTCAAAAATCCGCCAATGATACATCAACCCATGGCCGAAGAAAATCACCTGATCGCCACTTCCTCGCTCCTCGTAGTAGTAACGAACACCGTTGACCAGATGTGAAGCCATAAACACTCCTTGCTCGTTAGATAAAACCTGTTGCTATTGTAGGCTAAGTATCAGCTAATTTTCAATCGATCATCAGGGTAATTTCGGCCACCTTCGCTACAATGAGCACTATCACCCAACCAATTGAGGAGGAACGAACCATGCGACGGATTGCCCAAATCGTCGGGTTGGGGCTATTTTTGGCTGCTTGTGCCACCCAACCTGCGACCCAGCCCACTGCCCAGCCCAGCCCAGCCCTACCTGCTAGCTCATTGCCCGAACGCCCAACCGCAACCCTGGCCGATTATAGCGCCGAACCGACAATTAGCACTGGCTCAGTTATTTTTGATCTGCCTGCTGATGGCAGTATTCACGCCATTAGTTTAGCAGGTCAACCGTATCAATTGGCCAATGCAACCCAGCCAAATGCCTACTTGCCGTGGTCGGCCTCGCCCAATGGCAAGCAACTGGCAATTGTGGTGGTCAACAATAATCATCCCAAAACCGAGCAAATCGATTTGGCTGAGTTATGGGTTGTGGATGTTGATGAGCAGAATCCACGCCGCTTGCTTAATTTGCTGCCAACCACTGCTTCGGATCAAGCACCTGCGTTAGGCCGTAAAAGTGCCTTAATTGAACAAGCTCCAGTTTGGTCGCGCGATGGCAACACGCTGATGCTGGCTTCGGCCCACGAACAACAAGTTGATTTGTATGCAGTTGATGTGGCAACTGGCACCGCCCAGCGTTTGACCAACACGCCAGATCTTGAAGTGAATTTGGAATTATCTGCTGATGGCAGCCATTTAGCGTTTGCTTCGGCCAGCAGTTTTGGCACTGGTGGCGGTTGGGGCAACCCAACGGTGCAAGTTTATCGCTTTGCTGATGCCAGTTTCACGCCAATTACTGCTGACCCCTTAGCAATGGCATCTCAGGTGATTGGCTGGCTTGATCAACAACTGATCACCCAATTTAATAGCCAGCCCGATGGCCGTGCTAGCTTTATCGTGTTTGATGCCAACACTGGCACAATTACGCCGTTAGCCCAAGCTATGGCCTTCGAAGCTGAAATTAAGGCTAATAGCTTGATCTATGTTGATCAGCCACGCGATGGGATTCCCACGATCTATCGCTGGAATGGCAGCGACGAGGTAGCATTGCTCGAAAATCTACAGGCAATTGCCGTTTCATTAAGCCCAAGTGGCCAAGCCATGCTGCTATGCAACCACGATCAGCCGAGCTATGTTCGTAATAGCGTGTTAAGTGCCCTGCCAGCCAATAGCTGCGAGCCGAGCGTGTGGGCAGCTGACGATTGGTTGGCGCTCAACGGCACTGAACAATCCAATGGCTTGATCGTCAACCCAGAAGGCCAAAGCCAAATTTTGCCGCAACAAGCCGTGATGGCGGGCTGGAACGAACAAGTGTTGTACTTTTTTGCCCCGCAAGCGAATGGCTGGCAATTGTTTAAGGCTCAACGGGGCAGCAACCAATTGCAACCTATCGGCCAAGCCTTGAGCAGCCAGCCGCATAATCCACGTTTGATTTTAGCGCCTTAGCCAAAATACTGCTTGCTAAAAGCCCAGCATCGGGCGATAATCGCCATACCTGCTGATAGTTCTCGGCAGGTATGGGCCTGTTTTTTAGCCGATAGCCTATTGCTGATAGCTATCCAAGGTGCGTCTATGGCTATATCTGAAGGTCGCAGCATTGAGATTGATGCCCGTTGGGAAAACCTCGCCGCCCTCACCGATTACACCACCGAGATCGAAACTGAATTTGCCCTAACCAGCGAACAAGCTTTTGTGCTGGGTTTAGTGATCGAAGAAATTGTCACCAATATCATTAAATATAGCTATGCTGAGCAAGGTGGCCCGCTACAATTGCACAGCACGCTCGAAAATGGCGAGCTAGCGATTCGGATTCTTGATCGCGGCCAGCCATTCAACCCCGATGATGCGGATCCGCCCGATCTCTTCGCCAGCATCCACGATCGTCAAGTTGGCGGTTTGGGAGTGTTTTTGGTGCGCGAAATGGCCGATTCGATCACCTACCAGCATGATGATGCCAGTGGCTGGAATACCTTGATCGTCACCAAAAAGGCTTCAACTGAAGCCAGCATTGCTCCCTTGGTCGAGTTTTTAGAGCAATTGCCATTGTTCCACGAAGTTGCTCCGACAACGATTCAAAATTTGGTGCAAAGTGCTGAGCATGTGCGGCTTGCTCCAGGCGAAACATTATTCAGTGAAGGCGATAGCGGCGACGATTGCTATATTGTGATGGCTGGCGATGTTGATGTGATCAAAGCGCTGGCGACCGAAACAATTTTGCTGGAGCGCTGTCGGCCTGGGGCAATTTTGGGCGAAATGGCCTTGATCGATAATAGCCCTCGCGCAGCTAGCGTGCGGGCGCGAACCGCCGCAACCCTGTTACGCATCACCGAGGCCGAATTTGTAACCTTGATGCATGCCAACCCAACCACGGCTATGGCGTTGTTGCGGGGCGGCACAACTCGCCTGCGCCAATCGAATGCGCAGATGTTGGGTGGTCTCGAAAAGAAAAATCTTGAGCTAGCGAGCGCCTACGAGGAACTCAAATCGGCACAGCAAGAACTGTTGCGCCTTGAACGGATTGAGCGCGAATTGGCGATTGCCCGCGATATTCAGCGCTTCTTTTTGCCGCCCAACATTCCTCAACCTGAGGGGTGGCAAATTGTGGCCTTCAACCAAGGCGCGTTAGAGGTTGGTGGCGATTTTTACGATGTGATCAAGCTTGGCGGCAATAAAATTGGCTTGGTGGTGGCCGATGCCTGTGGTAAAGGCGTGCCAGCTGCCCTGTTTGTGGCGCTGACGCGCTCGTTGCTGCATTCTAATGCTCAATCGTTGGCAGCGCGGCCTGAAATTGCGACCGATCCATTGGCCTTGCTAACAGCGGCAATCACCATGACCAATAACTATATTTCGCGTGAACATGGTGCAAGCAATATGTTCACGACCCTGTTTTTTGCCGCGTTTGAGCCGCAAACTGGCGAGTTGGCTTATGTTAATGCTGGCCATAACCCACCGATTATCATCAATCGTACCAACCGTACTTTACGCTATTTAGAAGGCACAGGCTTGCCCTTGGGGATTATGGAAGATCTGCCATACAAGGCCAAGAGCACCATCCTCGCCGCCGATGAATACTTTTTGGGCTTTACCGATGGCGCAACCGAGGCCTTTAATCTGGCAGGCGAGGTGTTTGATGATGCAGCCTTGACCAATGTGCTCAAAAATGGCGATTTCCACGATGCCCAATCATTGCTCGACAGCGTGTGGCGGGCAATCGAGAGCTTTGTTGGCGAAGCTGAACAAGCCGATGATATTACGTTGCTAACAGTTAGTCGTTTAGTCTAATTAAACGGTGCTGTTCGCGGTAATAATCAAGCTGTTGCTCACGATTTGGCTCTGGCGTGAGTTGCGCCAGCGTTGCCAGCAACGTCTTAGTGGCAGACACGATCGATTGGCTTGTCCAAGGCAAACTGGGTTTTTGAATTGGCAGGCCAATCAGATCGGGAATATCATCGAGCAAATCGGGGCTGGTGCGCATGCTCAGGGCAAAAATACAATGCAGCCCATCCAACTGTTCGGCGATGGCTTCGAGCATCGCGCTTTGCTCAAACTCAGCCATCACCACCAAGGTTATTTTTTCGGGGTCGCCAATTTTTTGGATGTAAGGGCGTTGTAATAGCTGGGCAATCGCTTGGGCTAGGGGCTTGCTCTGGCTATCGAAGGCTAAAACTTGGTCGCAGCGCCAAACATGGGCTTCGGCCAAGGCGGCGGCCCGTTGCAAGGTTGTGGCAATTGCCTCAAACGACCAAGCAAACTCAGCGTGAGGCTTGAGATTTAGGCCATCGTCAAGGTTGCTGCCAAGGCAAATCAGGCCATGGGTCGCATACCACGCATCTTTTTCGTTGCTAACGAGGCTAAATTCTTGGTAGCGGCGGGCGATACTGCCCAAATCTTGCAATTGCTCAATTTGCTCATCATCATCGACCAACAGAATGGCGCGACCAAAACTCGCTAAAGCAGCATCATACAATTGCAATTTAATTTGGCAACGCCCGATTAATTCGTGAAATTCCCATTCATCGTTATAAATTGGCCGCACATCGAGCAATTGATCGAGCGCTTGTTGATATAAGCCCTCAGCAAAATCGATATAGGCCAGTTCATAGGTTACAAAGGTATCTAAAGGAAAAAGCTCGACACATAAACGCAAAATCTGGCGAGCCTCGTGATAATGCTTTAACTCGATTAAAACGGTGGCATAATTGGTTAATGCCTCGTAATCTGGCTCGATTGCCACGACCGCATGCCAAGCATCAGCCGCTTTGGCCAATAGCCCGTTGCGCAAATAATATTTAGCCAAGGCCACATGAGCAGCCCGAAGCTGCGGATTTTCTTGTAATGCCTGCCGATACTCTTCTACAGCCTCAGCAATTCGCCCAGCATGTTCAAGTGATAATCCACGTCGATAATGTAATTCTGCTTGTCGGAATTTATCAGCCATAATTTTTTAATTATGAAGGATGAGGGATGAAGGATGAAATTCCTTAATCAATAGCATACACCCTCATCCTTCGTTCCTCATCCTTTATTAAAGTCATTTCACTCGATGTTAAACTCAATCAACTCTTCATCCTTCATCCCTCATCCCTCATCCCTTTACAACAGCCCCACGTCAGAGTTATCGCCGAGCATCAAGCGGTAGGCTTTGGGTTTCATCGGCGAGGTATGCAATTTGACATTGCGGCCAATCAAGCTATCTTCGATCCGATTGGGCAGGCGAATAATTTCGCTATTTTCCAAGACAATCGAGTGCTCAATTTCGCTTTCCTCAATCGTACAATGATGATAGATCGAGGTAAACGGTCCAACGTATGAGTTAACGATCCGCGTATCTTCGCCGATGATCGCTGGCCCGCGAATCACGCTGTTGATCACTTGAGCGCCTTTTTCGATCGTTACTTTGCCAACCAATTGCGAATCGCGATCAACGAAACCTGAGACATGGGGCGTGATTTCTTCGAGCACCAAACGATTGGCATCGAGCATATCGGCGCGTTTGCCGGTATCGATCCACCAGCCTTGGTGAATATGGGCATGAACATGGTAATCGTGCTCGATCAGCCATTGGATGGCATCGGTAATTTCCAACTCGCCCCGCCAAGAAGGCTTGATCGCCTCAACTGCTTCCCAAATATGCTGATCGAACATATAAATGCCGACCAAGGCCAAATCTGAGCGCGGTTGGCGCGGTTTTTCAGTCAGACGTTCGATCGAGCCATCGTGACGCAACTCAGCGACACCATATTGCTGTGGGTTGGCAACTTGCTTGAGCACAATTTGGGCGTTGTAATCGGATGTGGCAAAGCCCGACACCAACGAACTAACTCCGCCCTCGATGCAGTTATCACCCAAAAAGAGCGCAAATTTATCGTCGCCAATAAACGGACGACTAATTTTGACCGCGTGAGCCAAGCCGAGCGGCGCTTCTTGGGGAATATATTCGATTTTTACGCCCCAGCGTGAGCCATTGCCCACGGCGTTGCGCACTTCGGCCCCAGTATCGCCGATCACAATCCCAATTTCATCAATATTGGCATCGCGCAGGGCTTCGATTACCCGAAAAAGCACTGGCTTGTTGGCGACAGGCACTAATTGCTTGGCGCTGGTATAGGTGATTGGGCGCAGGCGGGTGCCTTTACCACCACTCAGAACTAAACCTTTCATGAGCTGTGTCGTCTCCTTGGGCGCTAGGCAGTTGGCGTTGGCATGGCAGTTGCGCTTAATCGCCATGCTACCAGCAATGCGCCAATACTTTGCAAGATAATCGCTAAAATTAAATAACTGGCATGACCATTGGCCACAGCAGCCTCTTGGCCAACAAAAACCCGCTCTAAACGGGCCGCTGCAAACAAACTGAGCACGTAGGTCAAGCCCAGCCAACCAGCAAATGGCCGATACAAGCGCCATTGGCCCAGCAAGCTGCCAATGAAGCTGCCCAATGGGACGGCAACAACCGCCCAAACATAGGGCTTGAGTTGCTCAGGGCTCGGTGCAATTGCCCGTGATTGGTAGGCCATAAACGCCCCAATCGCCCCGATCAATGCACCCAAACCAACCAACCCAATCAATCGAATCCGCGAGTTTGCAATCATGGTGTGGCGGTAACCTCCGCTGTTGGCTCAACGGTTGGGGTAGTGCTCGGCGTGAGCGTCCAAGTTGGCGATGGCGATGGTGTAGGGGTTGGGGTAGGCGGCGGCTGATAGCTGATGCGATAAATTCCATTGCGAGCGTTGGTTGAACGCACGCGGTATTGTAAATCGCCAACATCATTGCTCATCACGATGCCGCGTTGACTGCTACCCTCGGCTGAAGCCACCAGCGTAAACGCCACGGTGGCTTGTTCGCCGCTCAACACCTCGATCACCAACTCGCCGCTGGCAACTTGGGCATTAAAGGTAACATCGAGCACCATCGGCAACGTGCCAATATCCAGCGCTTGCAACACGGCCTCGCCGTTGGTATCGCTGCTGACAAACTCAACATTCTGCGAACCAAGTTCGGCAGTAATGGTGGCTTGCTCGTTGCGCCCAGCCATCAGCAAACAGCCTGTTAGCAATGGCGCTAACAGGCCGATCAGCAACAATTGACGTAATTGTGTCAACGACCAATTAGGCATATGATTCTGGTTTGCTATCAGGATTGAGGGTTTCGGCTTCGGAAACCACCACAACCTTATCGGGATCACGGCTGACGATCTTGAGTACATTATCGCAGTTGACGCAGCCAACTTGCGCCCCAACCCGCATCACTGGGCTGAGCTTGAGGGCTTTTTTACATGCTGGGCAAAGCAATTTTGCCATGTTATTCCTCCTCGAAGAGCGCATTAACGAAGGATTCACCATCGAACAAGGCTAAATCGTTGATCGTTTCGCCAGTGCCGATATACTTAATCGGGCGCTCGATTTCTTGGACAATCGCGAAGGCAATGCCACCTTTGGCTGTGCCATCAAGTTTGGTCAAGGCCAAGTGGGTCACTTGGGCGGCTTGGGTAAAGGCTCGTGCTTGAATCAAGCCATTTTGGCCAGTTGTTGCATCGAGCACCAACAACACCTCATGCGGCGCATATTGCCAGCGCTTCTTGACCACATTGGAGATTTTTTCAAGCTCCTTCATCAAGTTGTGCTTGCTTTGCAAGCGCCCAGCCGTGTCGATAATCAGCACATCGGCTTGTTGATTGTAGGTTGCCTGGGTTGCGTCGTAGGCCACCGCGCCAGGATCGGAGCCTGGTTGTTGGCTAATCATCGGCACGCCAACCCGATCAGCCCAGTGTTGTAATTGATCGATCGCCGCAGCCCGAAAGGTATCGGCGGCAGCAAGGATCACATTTTTGCCCATGGCTTTGTAGCGATTGGCCAATTTGGCAATCAACGTGGTTTTGCCAACCCCGTTGACCCCTACCACCAAAATCACATACGGCTTGGTTGAGCGTTCAGAGTATTGCGGCGTATCCACGTCGAGGCGGTTGACTAGCTCGCTTTTGAGCAACGAACGGGCTTCACTGGCAAACTTAAAGCCCTTCTTCTCGCACTTTTCGCGCACGCGCTCGACAATTTTTAGGGCATTTTCGGCCCCAACATCGCCAGCGATCAACAATTCCTCTAGCTCATCCCAAAGCTCATTGGTGATCGGATCTTCGCTACGAAAAATGGCCGTAATTCGGCCAAAAAAGCCACTACGGGTTTTTTGAACACTTTGTTCAATCTTTTTTTCTTCTTGTTTAATTTCTTGTTCGGAGCGTTCTTCACCACCGAAGAGTCGTCGAAACATATAAAGCACCCTAACTTGTCATGAATTCGAGGCTGCACAATGCCCAATGCACTGCCGCCAATCCTCTGGCAATAATACCATTTAAATGATACTAGGGCTAACCCCAGCCCTAGCACTGATTAAAATCAACAGTTTTGATCGATGACGACCCGTTCTATTGTAACGAGGCAGCTTGCTGCTCGATGCTCTGGACATAGCGGGTTAGTAGGGCTTGGCGCTGCTGAGCACGCATATCACGCCAACGATACCAACAATAGCCTGCAAACAAAAAGAAAATTGGCCAGAGTTGCACTCGATGGCGATAGGCCGTACCAAAATTGCCATATTGTGGAGCTGCCGCCGCGCTACCAGCCAGCAAATAGAGCCAGAGCAACATGGTTTCACGCCAACGGCTGCGCCACGCCAACAGCATGCCCAGCATCGCCAAAACCCACAACGGATACCACAACAGCGCCGCTTCAGGAATTGTCAGCAATTGGGCGGTGCTTTTGGTGGCTTCCCATGGCCATGGTCGCAACCAGAAATTAATCAAGGCAATCGGCAAATAGCGGGCAAAACCCAGCGGTGTGGTCGTATCAATCGTATTTTCAATTGTGCCGGTACCCGTTGAGTTGGCTTCGCGTTTTTCGCTAATTGCGCTGAGCGAAAGCCGCTCTTGCAGATAATCGCTGCCCAAAAAGCCATAACCGCTGCTCGAAAGCACCAAACCTAAAGCCACAATCGTGATCGCACTCAAGCTCAAGCGGGTTAGCCAATGGCGGGTTTGCTGAAAGCCAATTGTCAGGGCAATCATCAAGGCAATGCCAATTGAGGTTTCGCGTCGCACGCTCATCAACGCCCCAATCAGCAGCACCAACAATGGAATTTGCCATAACGACGAGCGTAAACCTTGACTGGCTACATACAAAATCCAGACTGAGAGCAGCACCACCGCGCTATCTTTGAGATTTTGCGAAGTCCACAAAATCAGCGATGGCATAATTAACATCCACAGCGCAGCAAACCGCCCAACCCGTTGATCGAAAAAATGATTGCCTAATTTGGCTGTGTACACCGCCGCCATGCCAGCAAACAAACCATTGGCCAATTTCACAAGCAAGGTATTCGGCCCAAACAACCAGAAAATCACTGCCGAAAAATAAACATAGCCCGGCGCACCAACCGGAGTTGAGACCACCGCCTCGTAACTAGCAAAATAATTGGAGTTCCATGCTTGGGCAATCGTCATGGCATGTGGGCCATAGGCTGCACCATCACTGAGGTTTTCGAAGGTTGGCCAGAGAAATTCGAGGGCAAAGCTGGCCCCCCAACGCAGGCCCATGGCGGCAAAACAGAGCAGCAACATCCCCCGTAACTCATCGGGCTTGCTAATCAGCCAAACCCAAGCATAGCCAATTGTGGTTAGACCAAGGCAAAATGCCACGCCTGCTAAATAGCGCAGCGGCATCAAGCCCGCCAGCCCGCCTAAACCAAGGCAAACCAAGCCTACCAACAGTGAACTGAGCCAACGATGATTCTTAATCCACATAATTGTACGCATATGGCCTCATTTGGTGATGAGTTTGTAGCCATAATTCTAAGGTGAGCAATGTCCAAAGTTGATGTCCAGCGTTAATTGTACCAGCCCAATGCGCTTGGCAAAGCTGCTCAAGTTTTGGTTTGGCAAGCCATTGCTGAACGTGGCTGGTCGTTGATAGCAAATAATCGTGCAGCAGCGGCTTGAGTTGTTGGCGAAACCATTGATCAAGCGGCACACCAAAGCCATGTTTAGGGCGTTCGATGATGATTTTGGGTAAGCGTTCGGCATAGGCTTGGCGTAAAAGCCATTTGCCACGCCCACCGCGCCAATGCAAATTGGCTGGCAATTGCAAAGCCCACTCAACCAATTGCTGATCCAAAAATGGCGAGCGAACTTCTAAACCATAGGCCATGCTCATACGATCGGCCTTGACCAACAGATCATCGGGCAAATAACTCCCAAGGTTATAACAGATTAATTGAGCCAGCGGATCAGTAATGCCTTGAGTTAATTGGCGAAAGCGTTCGGCGGCGCTTGGTTGCAGTGCAGGCAAGCCCCAAGCGGCTAATTCTTCGGGTGTAAAGGCCATCAGCCAGCGCGGAAAGCCCTGAGCAAGCGGCAATTGAATTTTTGCTAGCACCCGTTTAAGCCGCGCCAAGCGACTGCTGGCTTTGGTTTGCGGCAGCACAGCAATGGTTTGCTCAAGCATTTGACGTAGCGGGCGCGGCAATTGTTGATAACGCTGCGTCCATAGGCCTGCGCCAAAGCGTTCGTAGCCAGCAAACACCTCGTCGCCGCCATCGCCCGATAAAGCCACCGTACAATGTTCACGGGTCATTTGGCTGAGC
This sequence comes from Chloroflexota bacterium, assembly GCA_020161265.1. Classification (NCBI taxonomy): domain Bacteria; kingdom Bacillati; phylum Chloroflexota; species Chloroflexota bacterium. The sequence continues at coordinate 164,374 of JAIUOC010000011.1, forward strand.
AAGGCCATGGGCAAGGCCGACGAATCGAGAAATGGCTCATCGTAGTGGGCCAGCAACTGGGGCAACTTGGCGATGGCATCAGGCTCAACCATAAAACACTGATGTTTGGTGCCAAGCTTTTTGGCACCCAATTCGGCGTAGGAACTTTCATCGTACCAGCCACCGCCAGCAAAGCCAATGCTAAAGGTGTGCAGTTGCTGGCCCAACAAGGCTTGAGCCTCGGCCACCACAATGCTCGAATCTAAACCGCCGCTCAAAAACGCCCCTAACGGCACATCGCTGATCAAGCGTCGCTCAACTGCGGCTCGCACCAACTGGCGCGTTTGTTCAATTGCGGCGGTTTCTGAGATGTTAAGCCGTGGTTGTTGGGCGATCTGGCGTGCTTGCCACCATTGCCATGCACGAATGCTGCCTGCTTGCCAAACCAAGGCATGGCCTGGGGCAAGTTGCTGAATGTTAGCATACCAGGTGGCCGGATTGGGCACATAGCCATAGGTCAAATAGGCCGTCAACGCTTGTGGATTGAGGCTGCGATCAAGCTCAGGATAATGCAGCAAGGCCTTGATTTCCGAGCCAAAGATTAATCCATGCTTGGTTTGGCTATAGTAAAGCGGCTTTTTGCCCAAACGATCACGCCCCAGCCATAAACTTTGGCTTGGTTGATGCCAGGCTGCAAAGGCAAACATGCCTTCTAAACGTGAAAAAGCCTGCTCGCCCCATTCAATCAAGGCGGCCATCAGCACTTCAGTATCGCTGTTGGTGCGAAATTGATGCCCAAGCCCATGCAATTGTTGACGCAAGGCCTGAAAATTGTAGATCTCACCATTAAAGACTAATTGCCATGCACCATCGGGACTGCTGAATGGCTGATCGCCAGTGACTAAATCGATAATGGCCAAACGCCGATGACCTAATTGGGCATGGGCAGTTTGCCATGTGCCATCACCATCTGGCCCACGATGAATCAATTGTTGGTTCATAGCCTGAACAGTGTTTGGCTCGATTAAGCTTGTACTGACGATTCCGCAGATTCCACACATACATAATCCTTGAGTGCTGTCACAATCGTGGTTTGATAGCGCTGCACGCTGTATTCGGCCTCGATTTTTTGGCGGGCGGCTTGGCCGAGCGTTTGACGCAACTGCTCATCTTCGAACAAACGGGCCAAATAATCAAGCCATTCAGCTTGATTATGCGCCAAAAATCCAGTTTGGCCATGCTCGACGATGTGTTGATTGACTCCGACGGCACTACACACGCTAGGAATTGCCGCCGCGCCATATTGAATTGCCTTGAGGCCACATTTGCCCTCGGCCCATAAATCGGCTTCAATTGGGTATAATCCAATGTCGATCTGCTGAAAATCATGCCATTCGCGGGCTTGCTGCCAATCGTGATTGATACATTCAATGCCCTCAATTTCAATCGGCTTGGCTGCACCAACCACCAACAAGCGAAAGCGATAGCGTTGCGCCAATTGGCGCAACATCGGCACAATTTGCTCCAAATAACGGGCGGTCGAATGGCTGCCAATCCAGCCAAGCGTGCAAATGTGGGTGCTTGGCACGGATCGCGGCTGGCACTGTTCACAATCAACCACGGTCGGAATAATTTGCACATTGGGATTAAAACGCCGCGCATAATCAGCCAAATAGCCATTGCCCGCCCAAACCATGCTACTCAAACTCAGTAGTTGATTGGTTTTATTGGCTGGTCGGGCCAAACGGCTCAGCCAACCATTGATACTACGCTTGGGATCGGTCGGCAGAAAAATCGCATCATCAAAATCAAAAATCACTGGTACACGCCGACTAAACCAACGCTCGATCATTGGTGCGCCAATTAATGCCGCCTCGCGTTGCACAATTACGGCGGCTGGCTGGCGCGGCAATTTAACCAACCATTGGGTCAAAGCGCTCAGCATCGCCACGATTTTTTGCGGGTAGTGTTTGGGTTGGTAGAGCAAACGCTGAAGTTGCGGCGTGGCAAAGGGCAGATAACGCAGTTGAATTCCGGCTGCTGCCAAAGCCGGAGCATAGGGCATCATTCGATAGCGCACACTGGCTGTTAGCATTGGTTGATAGGCTGTCAAACATAGCACAGTGCGCGGTTGGTTCATGCTTCCAACTCTCGATAACAGGCGGCGTAGCGTTCAATCGCCAGCTGCAAATCAAACTCACGTTCGGCCAAAGCCCGACAGCGTTGAGCCAAATCGGGCTGTTCGCGCAAGGCTTGGTAGGCTTGCCACGCTACTTGATAGGCTACCAGATTAAAATCATCAAGCTTGATTGCCACGCCTTGAGCGAATAATTGATCGCTATCGCCGATGCCTGTGTTACTAAAAATTGGCAGACCACAGGCCAAATATTCGCCAAATTTGGTTGGCGACGAGGCAATTTTGGCATAACTGGGCGTGATTAAGGAAAGTGCTGCATCGGCCACGCTGAGCCATTGAGCCACCTCATTGCTAGCCACACCACGGATTGTATAAGATTCTGCGGGGACATTCAAATCCTGCAAGGCCGTGATCAGCGGCAGGGGATCTTGGTTAGAGAGCACCAACCAGCGCAAATCTGGCTCAGCTTGCCGCCAAGTGGCAAAACATTCGGCCATATCGCGACTACGATAACCGCCACCAAGCGAACCACTATAGACTAAAATTGGCTTGGTTTGCCAACCCAGTGCTTGGCGAATTTGGGTTCGAGCGGTTTGATCACGCTGCCAGCTTTGCAGATTGGCCGAGCATGGAATAACCATGGTTTTCTCGGCGATGCTCGGCATTTGGCTATGTTCGGCCAAATAGGGCAAACTCTGCTGGGTTAGGGTCACGATCTGCTCGGCCTGTTGCAGGCTAGCCCGCTCAAGTGTTTTGAGCAAACGATAGACCAAGCCTGTACGCGGCATGCCCAAATCGGCGCGTTCATCGGCCCAAAACCCGCGCATATCGAACAGCAAGGGCAGTTTGAACCAGCGTTTGAGTAAGAGCGCAATCGTCATCGGCACGGTCGAGCGAATGTGCAAGGCTTGAATTCGATAGCGCCGCACTGCCACGCTGGCCGTCCACAAGCCCAACGCCAGATCATACAAGGTTGCTGGTAGGGTTGGGCGTTGATGATAGCGCAACGGTAGCCAAACCAAGCCGTGACTTTGCAAACGCTCAATCAAAGCTCGCCGCCGCACCAAATCGGCCCAACGCGCCGCCTTTTCAAACGAAAGAATCACAAATTGATGGCCATGCTGAGCAGCCAAGCCCTCTAAATAGGGCAAGATTTGGGTTTGACCAAGTGGATCAAGCAAGCCATCATAGGTAATGTAAAGTGTTTTTAGCATAGGTTTCTTGTTGAGGATCGGGGGTTGGTTGTTGGGGTCAGAAATTATGAGAGCATAGAACATAGAGCATAGAACATAGGGAAATTGGCTATGGGCTATCGAGGATCGATTAGAAACCTAGATCTCTATAGCCAAAAGCCTATAGCCTTATCGTCGTGCGCTTCGTGTTCTTCGTGGTTAAAAGCCTGTTCCCCGATCCCCAACCCCCGATCCCCACTAAAAAACAACGAGCCGTGCCGAAACGACACAGCCCGTTGCCCAAAATCGTCAAACGATCTTATGCGCCAACTTCTTCTTCGGTGGTAGCTTCAGCGACCACTTCAGCTACAGGAGCTGCTGGTGCTTCGGCGGCTTCGCCTTCGCCATCAACGCGACGCAAGCTCAAGCCAAGGCGTTGGCGTTGGCGATCAAGGCTGATCACCTTCACTTGCACTTGTTGGCCTTGTTGCAACGAGTCGGGCGATTGACCGTTTTCGGTCAATTCTGAAGCGTGGATCAAACCTTCAACGCCTTCTTCAACGCGTACAAACACGCCGAAAGGAGCGATGTTGGTTACTTCACCAACGATCAATTGGCCGAGGTCGTAGCGTTGATCGATGGTTGCCCATGGATCTGGCTGCAAACGGCGCAAGCTCAAGCCAATCCGTTCGCGATCGCGATCGACTTCCAAGACATATACTTGGACTTCTTGGCCTGGTTGCAAGACTTCGCGTGGGTGGTTGACGCGCTGCCATGAAAGCTCTGAGATGTGAGCCAAACCATCAGCACCGCCCAAATCGATGAAAGCACCGAATGGGGTGAGTTGGTTGACCCGACCAGTGACGACTGCGCCTGGTTCGAGGGTTTCGAGCAAGCGTTCCTTTTGCGATTGTCGCCAGCGTTGCATAGCGGCACGCTCTGAAAGCACCAAACGATTGCGATCGCGATCGACTTCGATAACTTTCAAAGGAATATTTTGGCCGACCATCTTGGTCATGGCGCTTTGTTGGCCTTCAGTGCCGGTGCGGCTGTGCAAGTTGACCACTTGTGAGGCTGGTACGAAACCGCGCACACGCCCAACTTGAACCAACAAACCGCCCTTGTTGTAGCCGACCACGCCAGCTTCGATGATTTGACCATTTTCGAGCATCGTTTGGGCTTCTTGCCAATCGCGCTCAACCTGCACCATGTTCAATGAAAGAACCAGTTCGCCTTCTTTTGATTCTGGCTCCATCACGTACACTTGCAGTGTGTCACCGTTTTTGATCCCACTGACCAATTCTGGCGGCAAACGGCGCAGATCTTGGTTAGGGATAACGCCCTCGTGTTTTGCGCCAATGTCAACCAAGATTTGGCTGTCTTCGACGCGCATGACGATACCTTCACGCAATTGACCGCGTTCTGGGCGTTGATAATCGTACTCAGCAAGCAGTGTCGTCCAATCTTGAACGGCATCCATGCTTTCGGTGTCCACTGTCATCGGGTCTCCAATAGTGTTGATGGGTCTGCGAGCAAGCCCGCAGGGTTAGGCCAATGCGACCAATTTAAATATTCGGAGAGCTTCATTCGGGAGGCGCTGCGTAGAAATGGGGATTTACGTGCTACCGCTCCAAAGTTGCATCTATAGTCAACGCCAAACAGCGAGGTCGCCCGCTGACTGTTCAGCTAAAAAAATGGCGTTAAAAAAGCGCATCACGTGATCGTGCTTTGCGCGAAATGCATCTTTGTTTGACGGTGATTTTGGGGAAACACGAAACGCTGTGTTCTCCTTCGCTGGCTATCAGCACAACCACGACTCACAGAGACGTAAGGCTACGATCAACGAAATTTAATGGTTTTTACGCGCCTGCAATTATACGTAGGTTAGCAGCGAATGTCAAATCTCAATTAATCTTTCGGGCTAGCCATTTATTCCTAAAACAGGCTAGTGCTTAATGTTTGGGCAAACCTAAGCAGGCGCTAACGATCTAAAGGGCTGGTTCGGCGCTGGCAATCGCAATTGGCTCGGTTTCCAAGACTGCGATTTCACGCGCCTGTTGAATTTCTTCCGTCCACTGGGCGGCGTACAGTTCGGTAAAGCCACAAGCGCTACAAACTTGAGCAGAAAGCGGTCGATGGCCGGTCGCCAACGTTCCCATCACCATAATTTCCACTCCATCAGGCGTAACTAAGGCCGAGGTCGTCATATCGTTGGTGCATTTTGGGCAGTGCATAAAGCCTCCTTGGTTGTGCTCAATCCTGGTTATAGCAGAAGCAATGCCGCGATTTTGGCGATTAATTATTAAAAATTCCAATCTTATGTTAATCAAAATTCATAAGTTTGATGCTGTTTTATGCTACACTCCATAGTACATCCAGCAACTCAATTTAGAAGAGACAGTGTTGTTTCCCATTGTTCCTGCATCATCTCAGCATTAGGAGGTAAGGAGTGTTGTTGTATCGACGATTAGGGATGTTGTTTTGTGTGTTGTTAATTGGTGTATTGATTCAGCCCGTACAGGCCCAATCCACAGTGCCCTACCAAACAGGTTTTCCCGATTCTGAGCCATATGGCAGTTTTTTTGCCTCGCCCAGCGTGGTTGATCTTAATAACGATGGCAAATTAGAAGTATTAACCGCCGATAGCACTGGCTGTATTTGGGGCTGGGATCAGGATGGCAAGGAATTGGCAGGCTTTCCTTGGAAAACAGGCACAGTCTGTGATGATGATCCGCGCATCAATAGCTCATTAGCGATTGGCGATATTGATAATGATGGCAAACTTGAAGTTGTGGCCGGAACCCGTGGCAGCGCCGCAACTTCTGGCAAACGTGGCAAGGTCTTTGTATTTGATAATCAGGGTCGAGTGCGTGGCGGTTGGCCGCGTGAAATGGCATGGGCCAATATCACCAACGGCAACGAGCCAGAATTTATGAGTGTAACAATTGCCAATATCGTTGGCGATTCGCGCATGGAAGTGATTGGCATTACCACCAACGAGGCAGGCAGCGATACCAATTATGCGCCAAATGTGTATGCCTGGTCATACAATGGCGCAACGGTCTCAGGTTTTCCAACGTCATCGCACAAAGGCTCGGGGGCATTTGGTCAGGTCAGCGCCGCCGATATTGATAACGATGGCTATGCCGAAATTTTGATGGGTCGCGATGAGCTGTATTTTTATGCCTACAATGGCAAAGGCCAATTGCTGAGCGGCTGGCCATTGCAAACCTATCTCGATGAAAGCAAACGCACCTGGGGCAAAGATAAATATATTGAATATACGCGGGTTGCACCAGCGATCGGCGATTTAGATAATGATGGTAAGCAAGAAATTGTGTTTGCGGGCAAAGTGCGCGATCCGCTCAGTAACCACGAACAAACCACCAGTGCCTTGTTGGTTGTCGGAGCCGATGGCAAGCGCAAAGCTGGCTGGTCGGTTGGCAAAACGGTTGGCAGACCACTCAAAGCCAATTATTTCACACCCAACAATCCTGTGGCTTTGGCCGATTTCGAAAACGATGGCAAATTGGAAATTGTTGTGACCTATGACGATGGCACTATTCGCGCCTACAAACACGATGGCACACAGTTATGGTCGTATAATTACACCAGCGGCAAAAAATTGTATGCCAGCGAGGTGGCAATTGGCGACGTAACGGGCGATGGCAAAGTTGACATTGTGTTTGGAACCTATAGTTTCGATACGACCGCCAATACCTATGTGCGCTTGTATGCGCTCAACACTAGCGGCGTAAACCAAGCACCGTATCCTCTAAAATTCACCTACGAACCGAATAGCACCAATTTTAAAGGTATTTCGGCAGGCCCAACCCTAGCCGATCTTGATCGTGATGGCGATACTGAGATTTTGGCTCATAGCAAGGGCGGCGTTTTATATGTTTGGGATACGCCAGCCCGCTATCGCTTGGATCGAATGCCATGGCCAACAGCACGGCAAAATAATTATCGTAATGGTAAATATACGCGTTAATCAAAATTGCCGCGCATCCTTAATAATTCAGATGCGCGGCAAATCGCTAAATCGAGCCAGTTGGTTCTTTGGCCAGTTGGCGACGTTTGTTACCAAAACGCGGCATGCTGAAACACAACGGCAACGGACGTTCGCCAGTCCACGGGGCTGGCGGGGCGGTTACTAATTTGGCTAATTCGATCAACACTTGATCGTAATTGACCCGCCAGCCAGCAAAATCGCGCCAAGCTTGGTCGCGATCAGCTTTGAGCGACACGCCACTATCAATCAATTCAGCACAAGCCTGATCAAAATCAGCCCGCGTGATGCTAATTGGATCATCGGCATGCGGCGTGGCATTATAGGGAATCATATACAAATCGGCGATGCGGCGCAGCGCCAAATAACCCGCTCGAATGCACAAATCGGCATCTGGTTGGCGCGGGATATCAAGAGTCGAAACTGCCAACGCGGCGGCATCCAACACCGCCGCCGAAGCGGTGATCCACGAGCGATACGGCTGGGGCGAACGAAAAAATGCTAGGGCCGCAAAGGTGGTATGGCTCTCCTCTAATTCAGCAAACCATTGCTCCCAAATTGCCCATTGCTCAGGCATACGCTCCAAATTATGAATCCGCTGATAACGCTGAATCATGGTAATGGCCGATGGCGGCGTGCCCGCCCGCACTTCCAGCAAGGTCACGGCTTCTTCGCGCTTGGAAAACGCGCCGTACATCGTTGGCAGATAGGCAATTAACAGAGCTACAATGCCTAAGCCAACTGTTGCCGCCAAAAAGGCCAAAATTGTTTCAACCGTTGAATCAACCGCTGCAAACCCCAACGTCAACATCGACGAGCCACTCAGCAAAAATGCTTTGCTCCAAGGATGCTCGCCAACTGCCCAAAACATACAAGTAAAACCGGCAATTGCCAACACCATCCAAACCACTGGAATAATCAGCAAGGCCACTGGCGCATAAAATGCCAGCACCCGATCAGCTTGTTCGTAGTTGTTGATGCGACGCAAACGCACCAAAAAACAGCCATAAACCAGCCGAAAGGTGGTGCGTGTCAGCCAAACATTATCGCCGCGTGGCAACACGACCATGCGAATCGCACTAAACAGCGTGAATGCCACAATCACCAGCCCAATCAAAAACACCCCAAGATTGATTAATCCCTCAACAATTGTCATAGTATCCTCGATGCTTGCAAGCGCCTTGGGATATTGTATACCTGGAAAGAACATAGAACATGGAGCAACTGGGGATCGGTTGTTGGCGGTTGGGGATCGGGAGTAGGAGTCAGCAGTCAGGGGCTAGGGATCAGGCAATTGGCAGTAGAAGCTAATCAAGCAAATCTGTGTTCATCTGTGGCTAAACAACAAATTTTGCAGTTAAGGCTATTGGCTGAAGGCTATCGGAAGGTTTTGTGGAGTTTCAAACAATAGAATAGCCAAAAGCCCATAGCCTATAGCCTTATTTCGTGCTCTTTGTGTTCTTCGTGGATCAAATACTTCTGATCCTCGTCCTTAACCAAAGCTAAACTTGCGAATTGTTAGGCCATGATATGATGGCAGCTATGATGATTCAGACGTTGAGTGAGCTTTATCCTGATTTGCGGCGCTTGCGGTTTGGTAGCATCGTCTATGCCTTGCTAACCGACACCACTCCCGAAAATCAGCAACATCGAATAATTCTCGATGCGGCGCTGCGTGAAGCAGGTAGCCGTGGTTGGCTCACGCCTGAAGTTTTTGGCCGCTTACGCGCTGGCGACGATGCGGTGGTGCTTTCGATTCTCGATGAATTGCTGATTGCCCAAGCCTTGGATCGTGCCAATTATAGTTTGCAGTTCAATCCACCTGGCGAAGGTCGCCACGTTGGCGAGTTGTTGATCGAACGTGGCGATCTGCGCTCGTTCATCGAAGTCAAGTCATTGCTGCCGGCTGAGGCAGTGGTTTTAGCCCAAACAACCTTGGCTCGTTTGCGCGATTTGGCCAGCACCATTCCTTTGGCAGCTCGTTTGACGCTGGAAATTACCCATCATCCCAATAGCGGGATTAGCCATCGCGAGGTACGGCGCTATTTGCATGTTGCTGCCGAGCAAATGCTCAGCGGCTGGACTCACCCCGCCGCCTATACCCATAGCTCAGGCATTTATCTGCGACCTGTTGAATGCCAACCCTTGCCCGAAGCCGAACATTTACAAATTGACCTCTATCAAGAGGAATATCCCGGGTTAGCGCGGCGAGCACATCGAGCGTGGTGCGACCGTTTATGGCGGGCAATTCGCGGTGGCTATACCCAACTGCCAGCAGGTGAGCCAGCAGTGATCATCGTGGTTGATCATGCTCAGCCAGCGCCGCCGCTTGAGGCGTGGCTTGCGCCCTTGGGTGATATGCTGCGTATGGGTGCGCATCATCGCTTGAGCGCCGTGATTCGAATCGAACTCGCTAGTTTGCGCACAGGTCAGCCCGCGCTTACAATCTTTCATAATCCACGGGCCAGTAGCCCGTTGGTCAGCCAGCCAATTCTTGGCCAGCACGAATTGCATATTTCAATGTTGAATCCTGAAACGTGGTGAGGAACTAGCATGCCCCGAATAACCAAAGTCTATACGCGAACTGGCGATAATGGCACAACCGCGCTTGGTGGTGGCCAACGAGTACCCAAGGAATCGTTGCGGGTTACGGCATTTGGCACAGTCGATGAGCTTAACTCCAATTTGGGCGTAGCCTTGGCGGTTGGCGTGAGCGAACGGCTCCAAGCCCCACTACAAGCCATCCAAAACGAGCTATTTCACCTTGGCTCCGACCTCTGTATGCTCGAAGAAGATAAACAAAAATGGCCGATTCCCCAAATTGAGGCGCGGCATATCGAGGCGCTTGAGCAGCTCATGGACGAATTGATGGATGCGGTTGGTCCACTGGAGAATTTTATTCTGCCTGGTGGCTCGCAAACCTCAGCTCATTTGCACGTTGCCCGCACAGTTTGCCGCCGCGCTGAGCGCGATGTCGTAGCGCTTAGCCGCGAAGAAACCATCGGCAGCTTTGTGATCAAATATCTCAATCGGCTTTCCGATGCATTATTTGTGATGGCCCGCTATGAGAATTTTGTACGCAACGTGCCCGATGTTATTTGGGATAGCCGCGCCTAAATGTGCTAGCCGATCATGGCAAAAATCATGATCGGCTTAGTTAGAGCCAATCTGGTTGCGAATCGCAGCATTGAGCCAAGCACTAAATTGACACATGCGCCAATCGTTACAAGGCTCACACAAGAGATTAAACGCCCCAGCACCAGTTTTTGCCTCATAAATGTGGAGCTGGTTCACCGCATAGCTAAGCAGATCCGGCGTGGCTGTTAGTGCCAGCAAGATTCGTTTGAGATCAGTTTGTTTAATCAGTTGTGGTTCTAGTTCATGAATTGAATGATCTAACAGCTCTAAAACAGCGCTTAGAGCTACCGCCAACAAACAATGTTGCTCACGATCATACAATAAGGCATGGGTTGGTTGCTCGCCAAACACATTGCCAAACGCCAATTGAGGGTTCAACAAACAGGCATCACGTAAATCTTGCACAAAATTCATGTGCCACAAACCAGCCTCTGCCCGCAGCCAACCATCGTTGGCTAGCGCAATCAGATGATTGTATTGCGTATGCCACCACCAACATAAAAAACGACCATCCCCATGATAATCCAGCAAGGCATCGAAATTCCAAGCAGCCTGTGGCGGCGGCAGCGGAACTTCGAGCACAATACCGCCACTGACCAACAAGGCTAATTCTAAGTTGATAATCATAGGTCACCTGCGATCATTTGCAGGTCAGCGAGCCACCAGTAGTCCGTTAACTGAGCACGCAAAACGAGAATGTTTCGACTACACACAGCCATAGCCTCATCCTTGCAAAAGAACGAACCCCAAATCGGTTATCAAATGATCTAGAGCTTTAGGATATAGCTAATTATAGGATGAGCACGCCAAAAAAAATAGCAGGATTTTGGTATTGATCTCAACAAGTTTAAATCATTTGGGTTATGATTTAAACTTGTTGCTTAATATTTTTAATTTATTGAGCAATTATCCGAACATTTGGCCTTTATTCGCTGGTGGTGATCAGCACTGGTAGATTTTTCACGCCAAAGGTAATTGGGGTGGGAATTGGCTCAAGTTGTGCGTCAGGTTTGATCGTGATTGTTTCGATGCGTTTGAGCATGGCTTCTAAGGCTAATTTGCCTTCGAGCCGAGCCAATGGCGCTCCCAAACAGTAGTGAATGCCATGACCAAAAGCAATATGTTGGTTGCCTTTGCGCTGAATATCAAACGTATCAGCATTGGGGAATTGGCTTTCATCGCGGTTGGCCGAGCCAATCACCGCCATCACGCGCTGACCCGCTGGAATCGTCACATCGCCGATTTGTTGCTCAGCATGGGTGTGGCGGGGCATGGCTTTAACTGGCGAATAGTAGCGCAAGGTTTCATCCAACACATTCGGAATTAGGCTAGGGTTGGCGCGTAATTCTGCATAAATGGCTGGTTGCTCGCTAAATACCCGCACCGCATTACCCAACAAATTGGTGGTGGTTTCGTTACCGGCAACCAACAACAAGGCACAAAAGCCAATCAAATCCATATCGGTAAGCGATTCACCATCGATTTGGGCTTTGAGTAAATCGCTAATCAAATCGGCTTGCGGCGCGTTGCGGCGTTGCTCGATCATGCCAAATAGGTAGGCTCCAAATTCTTGGTAAATTGGCACGATTTTGCTCATATCAGGATTATTTGACGAAGTGATGATTTGTTCAGTCCAATATTTGAATTTATCTTGATCTGCGGTGGGCACGCCCAACATTTCGGCGATCACGGTCATGGGCAGAGGCGTAGCAAAATCGCGAATAAAATCTGGCTCTGGTTGGGCCAACATATCATCGAGTAAACGATTGACCAAGCCATCGATCCGCTCGTGCAATTGCTCGATCATACGGGGAGTAAAAGCCAAATTGACCAACGAACGCAACTGGCGATGGCGCGGCGGATCGGTCATTAACATGCTATTGGCAAACATATTCATGCCATCGCCACGGTCGGGCGGAGCCGAGGAGAAGTGTTCGTAATCGGTCATAACCTGCTTGACATCGGCATAGCGAAAGACCACCCACGAGCCAATCGTTTGATCAAAATAGACCGGATTTTGCTCACGCATGGTTTTAAACCACGGGTAAGGGTTCAACAGGGATTGCATAAAACTCACGCTGGTTCTCCTTCCGACTGAAAAACACAATCCACATTATTCTACTGCTAGATTATGAAGCTGGCTCGGCTGAGGTTGAGCCAAGCCGCAACAACGTGGTCGCTTGCCAAGTATTGCTCGTGCCCAAGCGAGTCATCAACTTCTTGCCCAGCAATTCGTTGCAAGCTTTCTGAAATTGGGCCTCGGTGAGTTGGCCCAACCAACCTTGACGCAACAGCGTATCGAGTAAATCGCCATAGCTCCACAAGCGTGGTTGCTGCGTGGCAATGGTGGTTATTGCGGCTACAATTTGGGCATGCTGTTGGCGACGCAGTTGGTTTTTGCTCGGCAAGGCGGGGTCGAATAAGCCAATTTGCTGGGGATTGCCCGCATTCTGCAACATGGCTTGGGCTTCGGGGTCTTGCAACAATGCCCCTTCAAATTGATACAAACACTGATTGAAGGGCAAAATCAACGAGCGATCGCTGGTCGCGATGATCAAATCGTAAACTTTTTGGCCCCATGTGGTATGGATTGAACAAGCCGCCGCCCAGCGCCAACGCGAGCCGCCAAGCTCCGTTAACTGCTGAAGATAGAAATTTTGCAGGGCTGAGAGTAGGGTTTCGCTCGGTGATTCGTTCACAATTGTTCGCCAATTGCGGCTAGCAAACAGCTGATCAAGCTGACGCTCGGTTTGGGTCGGTTGCTGTTCACGCTGCGCTAGCAAATTAACCAAGCCCACGTGATCAAAGCGTAAGATCAGATCAGTGCGGGCTAAACGGCGGGCCAATTGATCCAAGCCATTACTAATTGGCAGCAAACCAAATTCGCCATCCAAGAGCAGCAAGGCTGGGTTGGCGGCTAATTGACTGGTTAATTGGGTCAGATTAAGCTGATCATGAGGCCAAAATTTGAACTGTTGCTCGATGGATTGTTGCCATACCGCCTGTTGTTCGGGGCTGGTGGTACGTAGAATGAGTTGAACTGAGGCTTTGGTTTGGTTGGCAAGCTGTTGATAGTGGATAGCTGCGCCAGCAGTAGCCCAACGCCCAGTACCATAACGCACGGCCCCAGCCTCGCCATCGAAAATCACCAAGTGTTGGTGGGGCGAGAGGCTTGGCGTGATCAGCGGGAGATAGGTTTGCACGAGGCTAACTTTGCGTTCAGACCATCGTTGGGCTTGCGATTGCAACATAGGGTTACTCGTAGCAACAAAACCACTTGGCTATATGCTATCACGAGCAAGCCCACTTTGCCTATGAATTTTAATAGTTTTATTATTTTGGCTTTTTCAAGGTTTAATGGCGGTGTACATCAACAGGGTTCACCCAATGGCCTCGGTTGAGATGTTGGATGGAGCTAATCCATCTCCCAACCGAGGTCGGATGCCGAGGATATCAGCCATCAACCACCGCAGTTTTCGCCATTAAACGCCGCAGTGGAAGAGGGATTGGCAGCTGGGCATGCTTACTGCGCCAAACTTGGAATGATCATTTGAATAATCCGCTTCCAACTAGCAGCAAGTTCGTCTACGGCCAAAAGTTCGCGGCCAAACGCTTCATCGCGCTCGTGGTGCAGATGTTGATTGACTTTATGCACCGTAATCGCGGGATGCGGACGCTCGATCAACTCCAATGCAGCGCCAACTTGCACCTCGCCTGCTTGCAAAACCCGCAGATAAAAGCCACTGCGCAAGGTAGCAATTGTGCGTTGTTGCAAACCGTCGAGACCAAGCTTGCGATCTTGTTTGGTGCAGGGGTAGCGTGGCGCACAAATTTGCACAATCGCGCTCCCAACCTTAAACACATCGCCAATACACACATCTTTTTCAGTTACGTTGCTAAGCGTCCAATTTTCGCCGATGCCGCTGGCTTGTAACATCGGGTGATCATCGGCTAAGCCATATTCTGCTTGCCACAGTGGGTAATGGCTGGCAGGCTGGCAACACACCGCTTTATCAGGGCCACCATGGTTTTTGGTGTCGGCCACCGCATCACCAACATGGCCCAATTGCTCCAAGCGCACAGGTGTCGTGATCGCTTGGCGGCCAATCGCCGACGACCAAGCGCCTTTGGCATCGTGGTAGGTTTGGGGCTGGCCGATCGCTAAAGTTTCAATCGTAATCACAAAATCCTCTAACGTTTGTACAATTGCTCAAAACTCTTGGCGAAGCGCTCGTAGATTTGGCGGCGACGAATTTTGAGCGTTGGCGTGAGCAAATCATTTTCAATTGTAAAATCTTCGGGCAAAATTTCATAGGCCTTAATTTGCTCGAATGAAGGCAAGGTTGGGTTGATCGTTTGCACTTCGTGTTCAATCGCAGCAACTAATTTAGGATGTTTATGTAAATTAGCATCAACTGGCACATGCTCACGATTGGCCCAAGCGGTGACGGCTTCCATATCGAGCGTGAACAACGCCACCAAATAGGGTCGGCGATCGCCGAAAACGGCACATTGCGAAATGTACGGGCTATTTTTGAAGGCAGCTTCGACGGCTTGCGGCGCAATATTTTTGCCCGATGCGGTAATTAGCAAATCTTTTTTGCGATCAACGATGCTCAAAAAGCCATCAGCATCGATTTTGCCGATGTCGCCAGTGTGAAACCAGCCATCGATCAAGGCTTCGTTGGTTTTTTCAGGGTTGTTGTAGTAGCCACTCAGAATCAAATTGCCGCGCACCAGCACTTCGCCATCATCAGCAATTTTGATTTCGTTGCCAGGAAACACCTTGCCAACCGTGCCTAGCCGATAATCATCGGGGCGATTGGCAGTTACCGCAGCAGACGTTTCGGTCAAGCCCCAACCTTCGAGCAACAATACACCCGCACCATTGAAAAATTCCAAAATCTCGATGTCGAGCGGAGCGCCGCCCGTAATTGCATAGCGAATATTGCCGCCAAGTAAGGCGCGAACCTTCTTAAACACTAAGCGATCAGCCAAGGCATATTTCAACTTGAATGCTGCCGGAACCGCTGCTTTTTGGCCTTTGTAGCGGCTCATTTGACGGGCGATCGCCAGCGCCCAGGCAAAAATCCGTTTGCGAATTGGGCTAGCTTCGGCGCGTGCCTGAGCGGTGCTGAAAATCTTTTCGTACATGCGCGGGACGCTGAAGAAGAAGGTTGGTTTGATCGCTTGCACATCTTCCAGCACTTGTTTGATCGATTCGATAATTGCAGTGTTGAGACCGTTATCGACTCCACACATATGCTGCAAGCGGCCAAAAATATGAGCGGCTGGCAAAAACAGCACATCATCATCGCCAGCTTGCATGGCCATGGTCGTGCGAATCGCGGTTAATTCGCCGAGCAAGGCCCGATGCGCCAACATTGCGCCTTTGGGATTGCCAGTTGTGCCCGATGTATAGACAATCGTCGCCAAATCTTCTGGCTCGATCTGTTGGGCGCAGTTGGTGGCAAAAACCTCTTGGGCCGTTGCATCGCTGGTGGCCATGCGCCGCAAACTGGTCAGCGATAAAATCCATGGGTCATCATTGGGCAAATCGCGGCCATCAAAAATAATTACCCGTTCGATATGTTCAAGCTGCGAGCGAACCTTTTGCAATTTATCGTACTGCTCGCGATTTTCGATCAACAAGAATTTGAGGTCAGCATCTTGGGCGATAAAGGCCACAGTATCGGCCATCAACGAGGGGTAAATTGAAACAGGCACAGCCCCTGAACAAACCAAAGCCCAATCCGATTCGACCCAATCGGCACTGGTATTGGACATAATGCCCACGCGATCACCTTTTTGCAACCCCAACTGTTGAAAACCAGCCATCAACTGATAGACATGGCGTTGATGTTCGGCGTTGGTGCAGGTAATCCATTCGCCATTGCGGCGAGTTCGCCAGCGATTGAGATGGGCAAAGGCTTGTGAACGCTCGCGAAACAACTCACCCAGATTACGAAATGACATTGGCTACCTCCAAGACCTTTGCAACAATTCAACGGCGAACGACAACGGCTGTGGTTAGCAAGCTAGCTAGTTAGAGAGTGAAGTGCGGGTTAAACAAGCGCCAGATGGCGAGCATTGTTGGCGCTTGGTAGGAATAGGCAGATTGGCAACACCGCTTAACTATTCGTTTTCTGGTGCTTGATCCAGATCATGGGCTAATTCAGCTAGTAATTCTTTGGCGGCGCGTTCATTGACTTTGGTTCGCCCAACCTCGGCCTCAGGTGTAATGCCTTCCATCTCCAAAAAATCAACGATATGGCGTTGATGTTGTTGAAGCAAGGCTGGTGTTAATAACTCATCGAGGTGGACAAAAACCTGCATGAAGGCTCCCGTTTATGCACTGTGGTGGAATCTAGAGCTATGATACAGTTTTTTAGGTTGCGCGGCAAGTAGTTTGACCAAGCAATTCCGTTAATAGATGGCGAGTCTTTGCTATACTTAGCACTGCATGTCGATTGCCAATTAAGGGGATATTTGATCATGGCACATTCAGATGTTTACGATCCAATTCATAACGAATTATGGGCTTTATCAGTTATGGCCAGCACACTCGATAATGTGCGAGTACGGGTTTCTGGCCTACAACCTGATGTTCAGCAAGAGCGACCGCAAGGCTTTGAGCGCTCGTTGGCCCATGTGATTGCCAGCCTGCGTCGCGGCGAAGCTGAATTAATTGAAGTCTTCGAAAAAGCTTTGAAGGCTGAAAATCCCAGCCTCAACACGATTTTCAATCGCTACCCCAAGGCGTTTGTGCTCAATCCAGCTGAGGAGCTTGGCAGCTTTATGGATAGCCGCGAAACCAGCTTGGGCTTGTTGCGCAGCTTAACCAGTGAGCAATGGGAGCGCAAAGTTAATGATCCTGAACGCGGGTTGGTCAGTTTAAGCCAATTAGCGGTCGAACGCGCCAACCTCGATATCGAAGAAATGGATTATATGGCCCAATTGCGCCAAGCGATCTTGCGGCTTGAGCCAATTCAAGGCAACGATGCTCGATGAGGGTACTTTGGTTAATTAGTGTTTTATCTAGCACTGGGTTGGCGCTTTTGAGCCTACCACAGCTACTCCGATCTGCTCAGCAACGACGCTGGGCAGCTTGGTTTTTAGCCTTATTTGCGATTGGCAATGGGCTTTGGCTAAGCCAACCTTGGCAAATTTGGGGCCGAATTTTCGCCATATGGATTCCATGCTACCTGGCATTTAAAGGTTGGCGTTTGCTCTATAGCCCGCATGCCCAAACCAAACAACTTGGCTTTTGGCGTAGTTTGGGGTTTATTTTGTGGCTGGGGATGGAGCTTGAGCCATGGGAATTGCCGCGCCAGCCTGATCTTGCTTGGCGCAAAAACCTGCTGATCGGCGCATTATGGCTAAGTTTAGGGCTAGCGATTGGCTTGCTGGCTTGGTGGTTGCCCGCCCCAAACACCGATCTATGGTTGCTTTGGCGCTGTTGGCTAGCCTTGGTCGGCTTGGTAATTGGCCTCTTTTTTGGGGTTACGCGGCTCTATTTGGCGCTCTGGCAGGCTTTTGGCTGGCAAGTTCAACCCTTATTTTTGCAACCAATTTATGCGCGTTCGGTTAGCGAATGGTGGGGCAAGCGCTGGAATTTAGCGGTGCATACGGTGTTGAGTTTGGTGTTTTGGCAACCACTCAAACCAATCATTGGTTGGCGCTGGGCGGCGGCGGTGGTCTTTATCGCCTCAGGCTTGTTGCACGAATTGTTGTTGAGCTATCCGGCGGCAGGCGGTTGGGGCTGGCCACTTGGCTATTTTGTGGTGCAAATTGGAGCGACCAGTTTGGAGCGGCTGCGCAGCGTGCGGGCTTGGTTACGCCAGTCAGATCGTCGTCAGGCAAGTTGGACACTGAGTTGGATCATCATTCCTGCGCCGTTATTATTTCGGCCTGAACTTATTTTGGGCTTGTTTGCTGAACATCTAACGTAGCGCCACTAACGCCCCGAAACGCCCAGCAACTCCGGCATAATGGCCAAAAAAGGCCGTATCAGGGCAAGCAGTGCAAAGGTCGATTGAGTGAATATTGCTGGTTTGTACGCCAGTTTGTTCGAGTATATGACCAATCATGCGAGGTAAATCGAAGAAATATTGCTCATCGCGGATGATAATGCCTGGCGCGTTGGGGCCGTGGCGTTGGAAGAAGGCTGGAGAAACAACCTGTGCCCATGTCAGCGATTGGGCTAATGCATAGCAACATGGGCCAACGGTTGGGCCGATGCCGACCACCAAATCGCTAGGTTGACAGGCAACTAAGTGACACAACGCCTCAATCGTATTTTCTAAAACGTTATTGACCGTGCCAACCAAACCAACGTTGACCAAGGCCACTGCTTTGCCTTGGCGCGTGGTAATAATCACTGGAGCAGCATCGCCAACCACCATAAATAGCGCCAAATTGCGAGTCGTAGTAATCAGGCTATCAACCCCTTGTTGATTGGGAATACCTTGTGCATTGATAAAACTCAGATCGCGCGGTGAGGCATCGGCCAACAAGCCGCGCACCGAAATCCGATGCGGCGTGCTATCGATTGGCATGCTATCGGGGTCGCTGACCAAGCCCACACGGGAACTATGAGTCAGAGCAAAATGGGCCACGCGGCCTGCATCAATTCCGGCGACCCGCGCAAAAGTACGCCGCGCTGCCCCAACTTCGGCAGGCGGGCCATAACGGGTTGCGAGATTCCCACAGGTTCGGGTCGAAAAGCCATGCTGTAAAAACGGCAGCCCGACTAAGCCGGAAACACGAACAATCGGTGAGGCAACCTCAGGATCAAGTGATGATGATGCAACAGATGGCACATTCAGCATGGAATAGTCCCTGCGCAGGTATACGATTCTGATTAGTATACCGTATTGCTAAAATCAATGTAAAGAGATCAGTAAAGCCTTGGAATGGGTCAAAATTAGCTCTCGACTTTGCTGATTGTTAAGCATACAATAGCCATCTAGCTAGCTGCGACATTTCAACCTTTAGCACGTACACCACGGTACTGGTCTTCTTAGTACTTTTTCGCTATGGAGGTGGTTATGCAGAACATAGTTAGTGACACCATGAACTCGATCATGATTTGGACGATTGGCGGTTTGGTTTTCAGTTTTGTGCTGATTGTAGTCCTCCGTCGCGCTTTTGGCCCGAATAAGAAGTTGTTGCAACAAGGTTTACCGGCCCAAGCCACGATTATCAATGTTTATCAAACTGGCATGATGGTCAATAATAATCCGCAAATTGGCTTAGTTTTGCAAATTGATGGGCCGTTAGGCCAATATCAGACCGAAACTAAGGCAGTTATTCCCATGATATCGATTCCACAATTTCAGCCCGGCGCAGTCTTGCCAGTCAAAATTGATCCGAGCAATCGTAATAATATTGCGCTTGATATCTACGGCCCGCAATAGGCCAATAGCCATTTAATCCCCCACCCATGTTTCCTGTTTCACCCCTGCGGTGGAACAGGTTTTTTATTGGGCCAGAGTTCGCTGGTTAGCTGGCGAATTTGTTGACGGGCGATAGTTGGGTCGGGTACTGCCGCTGCCATGATTACCAAACTATCCCACATGCCAGCGCTGTAGATTAATGCTGCGTCGTGTTCAACATCGGCTAGCTCCCCCGATTTGTGGGCGCATACTACCGCTGGTGGTAGGCTTGCAGCTATTTTATCGTCACTCGCTGAGTTAACGAGACTCTTTACGAGGGTACTAGCCATTGATCCCCCCTTGGCTATGGCATCGGTCATGGTGTGTAACAGCCTAGTTAGCTCCTCGGCGCTAGTATAGTTTTCCAAGCCCTGCTGACGCGCCTGAAAATCAAGCATAACCCGCCCCCAGCGCGTTGCCTGATAGCCCGCTTGCTGCAACCAACTGTTTGCCGCCTGAATTCCGCCCAATTGGGCCAACAACACATTGGTGGCGTTGTTTTCCGATTGATTAAGCATGAGATAAATCAAGTGATCGCTGCTAAACTTGCTGCCAATCGCCTGCGCCAACGAGCCATCAGGATCAACAATCAGCTGTTCACTAATCAATACGTCGAATGCAGGCTGATTGGTTGTATACCATTGCCAAGCCAAGAACAATTTGATCAAACTGGCCGACGGTAATTGTAAGCTTGGTTGATATTGATAATAAATTGCTCCAGTGCAACTGCGAAAATCAACCGACCATTGCCCAGCAAAGCTCATAATTAAGCGATCGATCGCTTGCATGGTGGATTCCTTGCCTAAAAAGGCGAATTTGACTTTTTATTAATCAGGTTTGGGTTTAAAATAGCTCTATTGTTTGCATTTTAGCGTTTGGGTGACCGTGTATGTATGTTTCTCGCCTGCAACTCCAAGACTTTCGAATTTATCGCAGCCTCAATTTAGCCTTGCCTCCAGGCGTGTGTTTGTTCTATGGGGCCAATGCAGCGGGCAAAACAACAATTCTGGAAGCATTATACTATTTGGCCACAACTCGCTCTTTACGGGCCTCGGTTGAACGTGAATTAATTGCACTCGAAGCAGCAGGCGACCTTGGCTTACCGCCATTTGCTCGTTTGGCTGCTAGCCTACAACCACAACCAGAGGCCGAAATGCAAACGATTGAAATTGTGCTGCAACGCAAATTTGGCGCTGATGGCGATTTAGCTCCAACCACCAGCAAAACCATTCGGATCAATAAAATAGCTCGGCGAGCGCTCGATCTGATTGGCCAGTTACGGGTTGTGATGTTCGCGCCTCAAGATTTAGAGTTAGTCACGGGTGCGCCTGCTGAGCGGCGGCGCTATCTCGATGTCACGCTTTCGCAGATCGATGGTCGTTATGTTCGTGCCCTTTCGCGCTATAACCAAGTGCTAACCCAACGCAACGGCCTATTGCGGACCAGTCGTGAGCGTGGTCGCGCTGCCAGCGAACAAGATCTAGCATTTTGGGATGAGGAGCTAGCCAAGGCTGGCGTGTATGTGCTGCGCGAACGTCGGAGGGCGGTCACCACGCTCGACCAGCTTGCGCAACGTTTGTATGCCGAGATTAGTGGCAGCGATTTAGATTTACGTTTGAGCTATTTGGATACAACGCCTGCTCACGATGTACCAAGTTTTCAAGCAGCCTTGAAGCAGCTCCGCCGTGAAGAGCGCGAGCGTGGCGTGACGTTAATCGGTCCACATCGCGATGATCTTTCGATTCAACTGGCGGAGCGTGAAGTTGGCAGCTTTGGCTCGCGTGGCCAGCAACGAGCCTCGACTTTGGCTTTACGGCTAGCTGAAGCCGAATTGATGCATAGCCGCACTGGTGATCGGCCAGTGCTGCTGCTCGATGATTTGCTCTCGGAGCTTGATCAAAAACGCCGCGAACATCTATTGACCACAATTGTGCGTCCCCAGCAACAAACTCTAATCACTGCTACTGATCTCGATGATTTTTCGCCTAATTTTCTGAGCCAAATCACTCGAATGCATGTTGATCATGGCCAGATCTTTCCGGCGTGATTGGTTTTTTAACCACGAAGAACGCGAAGGTTAGTTTCATGCTTCTATCGCATCAGTCATTCAATCAGCTACACATCCCTCAAACTGTAGCTGATTGATTAAGCTTATCCAGCGCTGCTTACAAGTAAATTCTGAATATCACGCTGAATTTTTGTTCGCAGCCTTAAATGTTCTTGGGCTAGGAGCTCTGACAAGGAAGAAGTATAGTCGTGCAGGTGTGCTAGGAACTGCTCTTCGCGTTGTAATTGGCTAGATCGATGTTGTTCCCACCCCTGATGGAGTTGTCTTTTTTGTGCTTCTGATAGTGCTGTTTTCCATGGCTGATTATTGGCCAATTCCCAAATTTTATGGATTGAATGACAACGAGCCAAGCTATTGGCAATCTCGCCATGCAAATAATTGCTAGTTTGGCAGAGATTCCAAGTTTTTAACCCAATCAGTAATGTATCAATTGCCCCAATATCGGCACGTTTCAGATAATCCACTAAATCATGAAGGTGTAATTCTGCCAATGGCAGTTTAATTGTTTGTGACAGTGCTAATGCCAGCAGCATCCGATCATAGGGATCAACGAGGTGCTCAGCTAAATGTTTAGCCTGAAGCTGGATTGTTCGATCAAACGCTGTTTGATCTTCCCGCGCTAGACTATTGCGGGCTGGCTCAAATCCTTGGACATAAGCGAAGAAGGCCATCACTGACTGGGATTTAGGCGAATACTGGAGCCAATAAGCGGTGGTATGCCGCTGCAGTGCTGCTTGGAGCATAATATGGAGTTCTTCCCTGAGTTTAATCAGGTTAGGCGCTTGCTCAATGGCGTGCATAATTGTCTCTATCGTTTTATGTTCATTGATACTGCGCCATGCTTGGGCCTCACTGACCAATGTTTCAATTGACAACCCGTGGGTCTGGTCAAAATCTGCCCAACACTGAGCTAATTCGGCAGCCCGCTCATAGCGATGATTACGCCGCAACATGTGCAGATCTTTTGTTAGTAACGGACGGATAATTAGCCGCCAGACTTCGCTATTAGCAGTTTCGAACCAACCCCTCAAGCTTGAACTATTTAATAAATCGATCGTTTCATCAGCAATATGTCGCTGTAAATCTTCGATCAAAGATCGCTCTGCCAATTGGTTGTAAGGATCAGCATTCAACAAACTAACCAGATCTTGCAATTGATCATTAACAGCGACAATCTGTTTTAATTGCTGCGATTCTAATCCTAATAAACGTTGACGCAACTCTTGTAACATTCGTAATAGCGGATCAAGTCCAATAAGCAGGTGTTGATCATCACTAGCAATTAATTTCTGGCTAAGGTTAAGCCATTTTTGCGGGAGATCATTATGCGCAGCAAGTAACGCTTTTGGGTCAAGCCGCCAGAAGCCATTGCCATCAGACACAAACCATGGTTGTTTCCGCAATGTCTGTTCAACAGTTGAGGCTGCGACCATCCGCTCAGCATTAATCATTGCTTTTAAGTCGGTCTCATGCAACCAACCATCGGGGGCAACCAATAATAAATCGCAGAGGGTTTCCTCGATTGATTTCTTACCAACTGCCTCTAGCCACAATGCAATTTGATCTTCATGACGTTTTTCAGCGCGATAAATTGCCTCGTTGGTTTCGCAATAAACCATAACTTCATCAATAATTTCATAAGAAACCACGCCCTGATCGCTAAGTGCAATTCGTACCTCAGGTACGCTATGCGGCGCTTGATTGTAATAAAGTCGATAGATATCGCCATGAACCAATTCAAGATAGACAATCCCACCTGCTGGAATTTGTTGTTCGGCAAAAAATCCACTTAAGACAGCTTGGTTATAGGCAATTGGTGTATCACGTTGCCAAGCGAAATAGAGTTCAAAGTGCTGATCAAAGTCCGTTTTACAATGGACAAACGCTGGTTTATGCAGAAAAAGCTCGCGAGCCTTGGCCGATAAACGCAAAAATCCTTGGGAGACTTCGCTGAATGACAAGGTAAATTGGGCTACATTGGCCGATTGGGGCTCGGCTGGGCATGTTGAAACACGTTTGGATGGTAATTGAGGTCTGGCAGAGAAACCTAGAGTCTCAATATCAAGCCCTTGTTGCTCCACGAAGGTGCGAACGCGATCTTTTAATCCATCCATATCGGTCTGAATTGCAGGGCTGCTTAATTTATTTCGGCCAGTAAATGGCGGAATAACCTTGGATTGATTAATCGTAGGTAATGGGGTTGGTATATGCTGTGGATTAGCAGGCGTAGCAGCATTCTTCGGCTGGATCGCGTTATTTTTAGCACCATTGGATAACGAACCAGTATTGCGTTGGGCTTTTTTGCTTGGAGTTTCATGCTCAAGCCCTAATCCTATTAATGACGATGGAGTGTTAAATGCAGTACTAGCTTCAGCACTTGGTGGAGTGGCTAAATCCTTAGAGCGTGTATCTGCAAATTTCTCAGGTTTCTGCGGTTCTGGCAGCGGATAGCTTATGCTAGGCTGTAATGGCTCATGAGGGTCGGTTGAAAGCGCTGAATGGTGCTCCCCAAGCTGAAATTCTACAATATTCGGTTCAGGTAATTCAAAATGAATTTCTGGTGGTAGTGGTTTTATCTCATTCTCATCAAGAATCTGGACCCAATTTTTGGGATCGGTGAGCAGTTCTTTTAATAACACGAGTAAGACTGGAATTTGCAATACCTGAAGCAGCGCTTGGGCTAAAGCCTTACGCATCTGTTGATCATCTAAACCTTGTTCAAGATAGATGTAGGCAGCCTGAGCTTCACGTTTGTACAGCGAAGGCTCGTTGATTTTTTGGCTCTCATAGGTTTGTTCTGCCAACTTAATCGTGTAAACAACCTGAATTGAGGGTTCAAGATAGGCCTTAAGTGCTTGAAGTTCAGTTATTTTTGCTTCCACTTGGGCAAGTAACCCATAATGATGAAACAAGCGGGTCAGAGCATATTTGAGCTGGCTAATTTCGCGTAAAAAAGGGTATGGATGGGCATGTTTTGGCTGTAATTGAAATTCTACTTGGCGTACTTGCTCAATCGCCTGAACCCCTAGCCTACGCAGCAACTCTTCGCCATTGGGAGTGTAAATAGCTATCGGTAGGTTTGGGAAGAGCTGTATAAACCGCTCAGTTGGCTGCAAAATAGCATGGGTCGGTAAGCAAAGTAAGGGGGCTGCGTCGCCGCTTTTGCTCAGGATGCAGGGTAGTTGCTTGAGTGGTTCTAGCAAAGCTGAATCTGCATTTCGCAGCCGTTCATAGGCGTTCATCAACAAGCGTTGTTCTTCTTGGGGAACTTCACGCATACGAAAAGCTGCGACAAGTTGCTCAATCAACTCAATATAATCGTGATCGCTCGGGGTAGAACTAGCACCTAAGCGGCGCAGCAATTGTTGGATATTGCCACTGGTTAGATAGCCACGATACGCCCCAAAATCGTGTTGATAGTTACCCAAGAGGATATGACTTGCTTTGCGATAGGCTCTTTTTTGTTCATCCCAAATGATGGGTTTATGTTGCAGTGGCTTGAGTTCTTCATCACTAGCATTGATCAAGTAACTATAGATCTGGTCTGAGGCTGGTTTATTGGCGATCTGCAAAGCCAGCAATTGCTTGACAACTAAACTTCGATTAGGTGCTTGTGGCAAGCCTAGCGCTTCGGCAATGTCTTTGCGTGGTCGGGTAGCTTGATTAAAGCCTAAAATACATGCAACTTGATCGACCAGGGCTTTCTGGGTATGGTCATAGAGATCTTTGGGTCTATACCAATGCTCTTGGTCATCCAAAGCTGGGAGCCAAGCATGAGTAGCTAGGCGTTTTGATAAGGTTGTTGTCTGATAAAAATTCCAATTCTCTTCTACATAACGAAAGATTGTTTCGATCGCACCGCGCTGATGGCGTGGCAGCATACCACCAGTTGTCAGCCGTTGAACTTCATCGAAAACTACATTGGCTGGGGCAATTCGATGAACTCCAAGCAACATGAATAATGGTTCCCATACCCAATGGGTTTCTGAATTGAGAGGAGCTGCATATATTTGGTGCGGTACATGAAAATAATCAGGAAATACACTCCGCAAACGGGTTCGAGGAAAGCAAATCTCACTTGGTTTATGCAACCTTTCATCATCGCCATAAATCAGGGCGATCTGCTGAATTGCTTCAAGCAACCCCGGATTACTACGGATTAACTCGATTTCTTTACGCAGAAACTCTAAAGCCAAACGTTGCTCTGTGAGCCGTAAGGCTGAATATTGTGGTAGTAAATGATGGGTAATAAAACGGGCGGTATCAAGCCGTTTTAGCTCTAAGGTATCAGCGAAAAACGGATCTAAGCCAGCGCTAGTTTGGATATCAAGTACAGCATCGATTTTAATAAATTCGGGCCAGCTATTGTTGCTTGCTGGTAATGAAACATGTTCGGCAAAATGGAAGCATTGATCATGGGCGAGCCAGAGCGGTAATCGATGGCGTAATAATTCTATATTTTTAGGCTGAAATTCTTCGCGGTGGCGTGATAAATAACGATACAACCTGATAGCTTTTTCGCGGCTATTGATCAGTGGATGCGCATCGGCGAGCGCTGATTCAACTCGAATAAGTTTTTCTAGGCGTTTGAGCGCTAACTCATGATCAAACACCCCAACCCCAAGATCTTCATACAATCCGCGATGGGTTTTATCTTCCCACGTTGCACGGCCTACTAATGGGGCATCGGGGTCATCGGCAAACAAATCATAGATAATTGGTTCATTGTTTGGCATCCGCAGGGTATTGGCTAAACAGAGCCAATCTGTTCGATTAAGGCAGAGATGTAGGCCTTGCGTATCGTGTTGCGTAACATGTTCACGGGTTTCGCGAATTGTTTTATAGAGCGTATATAGTTTTTGACGGGTATTGAGCCATGTTGGAGCTTCATTTAGTGGCATACTTTTATTAAGTTGAGTTCGCAGAATTTTCCATACATGGGCTAGCTCAAAATGGGCAATTGAGGCTTTTAAGCGTGGATACGTATCGGCTTGAACATCCCAAAAGTGCAAACCACTAGCATGAAGATTTTGCCGAATTACGGCTTGGTTTGTCCATATGCAATCATGAGCTGACCACATCTGCTCAAACTGATCAATAAAGAGGGGTGTTGATTCAATTTCAGCCTGATCGGGACGGGCAAAATCCTTCTCCAGCATGCTATAAATTGTTGCTAATTGGGCACGATTTTGGAGATAGGCTGGCCCCGCCGCTAATTTCGACCCCTCCGCAATTTCGATGCTAACGCGTTTGAGAAAATCGCGCAGGGTGTATTCGGGCACATTCGCCCGTAGAATTAATCCCCAAGCCGCTGATTGGAGTTCAGCTTCCATCAAACGGAGGTCAACTAGCTTGGCGATAGGGTGAAGCTCTTTTTGGGTCCAGCGCACCTTGGATGCAATCTGCCATTTGTTATTAGCATAGAAGATTGGTAACTTGGTAGCTGCCTCAAAGAAGCACTCAATAATTGGCTTAACTAGATTACTGGCTCCTTTATTGATTGGTAAGCGTTGATAGAGTTTAAGCGGCACATCAGCGAAATGCTGGAGTAGCGAAGGTAAGGCGGCGGCCAGACATTCACCTAAACCCTTGAAGACCCAATTATTCCAATCGCGATGATTGGTATGATCTTGATCGATATGTTTGCGATCGGTTGAAGGATAAAAGTCGCCGTTAATTTGAAATGGCAAGTCAGTTTCGATTTCGGTGGGCAAATAATTGTATAGCCGACCTGGAATGAGTTCCTTCCAAATCATGTCTGGCACATTCTGATCGGGGATGACGATTTGAACTTGGGAATCTTTGGCTGGCGAACCATCAGGCCGGCGGGGAGCAGCCATTCGCACGTGGCCATGATAGCGGAGCCAACGGTGTTGTTCAACTGAAGCGTACTGCTGGCGGGTAATAATAATCTCATCGGGGGCATTAGCAGTAGCGGCAGCAACAATTTGACGCTCAACAGTACAGATTAGCTGATTATTGCGATACATTGAAATTTTGCTTAACCGCCGTAAGAAAAATAATAAGCGATAGGCCTCGTCGGCTAGGGCGGTTTGAATTTCTTGGAGCGCTAGTTCAGTAACTGCGGGCATGCCCAAACGATCGCTCGTGTTGGTAGGCTGACGGCGATAGGGTAACTCGAACTCGGTAATATCAACGACCTGACTGGCTCGCTCCAAGACTTGGCCATGTTCCGGTATGAAACGAAGTTCTTGACCACTTGAGCGCAAAATCGGTGTATCGGTTAGTTGATAGACCGAAACAAACCCAACCCCAAACATCCCAATCGTATTACGTTGCTCTAAGCGTTTGCCACCACGGGCGATGTTTTTTATATTCTCAAAATCAATTGAGCGAAAGGTTGTATTGTTGCGAATGACGAGTGCCTGATCATTGAAATGAAATTCGAGCCAGCGTTGACCTTCGCCAGGCACATCATCGGCATTTTGGGCCATTTCACGCACAATCGTGATCCCACCAGAATAGCCATGAAGCAGGGCACTAATAATACCTAAGGTATCCGCGCGATAATCAGTGGTCGTCCATTGTTCAGAGAGTTCGCTTGCCATAATTGGTCTCTCATACATCAATTGGATGAAGCATCCCACCCAAGATGGGTAGTACTGAGGCGTTGCGTTTGCCCCTTGGGAGTAAGGGCAAGATACTCATATGTATGACCTTCGTCAAGCACCGCTGTTCCTATTAAGATATAGTCCTCGCGGATCAATCGATCGAGTAAGCCCTGTAGTTCGCGGCTAGAACGGCGCAAAGTGCGACAAACACCCCAATATGGGCAACTACGAATGGCCGTGCGGCGAGCATCGGCGGCTGGGCCTGCTGGGTAACGATACATCAAGCGATATTCATCGCCGCGCAAAAGATGGATGATTGCCTTGCTCCCAAAAGGCTGCTTGCCTTGCTGGATGCGCTGTTCATTCCACCAAACAACCGCAAGAATGCTGTCAGCAAGATCAAGGAAGTCACTGACATCAGGGACATCACGCCTAGTTTTATTGCTCCAAGGGTAATATTGCTCGGGGGTACAACGATCACAATTGTTGCATGGCAGGCCACGATCTTCACCAAAATAGAGCCTTAAGGCTTGCCAACGACATTGGTGGTCACGAACAAAATGCTGAATTTGTTGGAGTTTGGCTTGTTGATGGTGGACTGCTGCTAGATCAATTGTTGGTAGCGGGGTTTCGGTATGCACTAAGCGTGTAATATGATAACCCTTCTCCCAAGGTCGATAAAGCCAGTCACCACGTACTGCACCCTCGATGAGTAATGATTCAAATGTTAAGATTGGCATTCCAAGCTCGGCTGCCAAATCTGCTAGATTGAGTTCATTGCGTATCCATCCAGGTTCAGGCAGTAGATTGGCAAGGGTTTCAAGCACATTACTGCGATCGTTGGGGTAACGAGCAATCAATCCCGACCAGTCAGCTAAGAGGGTTAGGCTACCGCGAATCGTTACATCAGCACCACGCCGAATGAGCTTGCTTTGTTCTAAGAGGTACAGCATTCGGCGTAGCTCAACATCATCAAGTTCAAAATCCTCGCATACTTGCTGAGGGTTTAATATCCAATCTGTTGGTTGGCTGCACATCCAAGCCCATAATTGAGCAAGTAACAGACTATCAGGTTGGCTTTGGGCGATAAAAAACTCATGAATCCGGATATCTGAGGGATGATAGAGCAACACGGCATAGGCTGGTTTGCCGTCACGCCCAGCTCGGCCAATTTCTTGAAAGTACGATTCAAGATCACCAGGTAGGTTGAAATGGACAACATAGCGAATGTCGGGCTTATCAATGCCCATCCCAAATGCCTTGGTACAAACGATGATCGTTAACAGATCGTCCATAAACTGTTCACTAATCGTTGTTCGTTCTTGAATATCCATCCGTCCGTGGTAGGCTCTGGCGGCAATTCCTGCAACTTGCAGCAGGCGGGCCAAATATTCGGCTTCTTTGACGGTCGAAACATAAATAAGCATTGATTCGTTGTGCTGGACAGCGGTTTGGACTAACAACAAAAGTTGGCGAATTTGATCGGTTTTTGAACGAACTGGATGGTAACGATGACCGCGATCGAAGATCACTAAATGAAGTTCAGGCCGATCAATTGACGATCGCACGACAATTGGCTCTGTCATTTCAAGTGCGGAAATAATTGCTTCAGTAATTGCTGATGTTGCGGTGGCGGTAAAGGCAGCAATCGGTGGTCGCGCTTGTAATTGCTGATAAATTTGGGGTAACATTAAAAAGTCAGGTCGAAAACTTGGCCCCCAAAGGGCAATACAATGCGCTTCATCAGCAACGATTTGGCGAATTGGGGCGACCGCCAATGCAGCAAGCACAACCGGATCACGTAATCGTTCTGGCGCAAGATACAACAAGCGCAGGCGACCTGCTCGCAAGCGAGCTAGAATTTCCTCACGATCAGCAGCATTTTGACCACTCATTAGCGCCGCAACAACTTCGATACGCTTCTCATACAACTTATCAACTTGATCTTTCATCAAGGCAATCAGCGGCGAGCAAATAATGGTTGTACCTTGGCGCAACAATGCTGGCAATTGGAAACAAATCGATTTACCTGCACCAGTGGGTAGCACTGCCATCACGTCACGGCCAGTAAGCATGGCCCGAAACGCTGCTTCTTGTTGCGGTGAACGGAATGTTTCAAACCCATAAAGTGCGTGTAAAGCTTCAAGAATTTGGGGTCGCCAGTGTTCATAGCTCTCAGCATCCAAGGGATCGGGGATGCCAAGCCGCTCAATCAATGCCTCAAGATCTGTCAATATAATATCAGGCACTGTCGCCAGAAAATCGGCTTTCTCCTGCAGGTTAAGCAGATCTGGCAGGCGATTGCCAAGCATCGTATAAAACTCACGTCTGGATTGCTCTGCTAGCGGATCACGGGGCTGATAGCCTGGTAGTGCGCCAAGCAAGAGCGGTAGATAGCTTTTACGGACAATCCGCTTATCATACAAAATAACTGCTCCACGATCCGTTGGGGTGCGGAGCAATCTGCCAAAGCCTTGTTTAAACTGCAAAACCATCAAGGGAAAAAGATATTCTTGAAATTCACGGCCATTTTGCCGCGCTACAGCTTCACGACGAGCAGCATGAATTGGATCATTGAATGCTGGATAGGGCAGTTTTTCCATAACAACGAACGAAAGCGCCGATCCAGGTACATCAACTCCTTCCCAGAAGCTTTTCAATCCATAGAGTGCCGCATTGACATGATCCTTAAAGCCCTCAATCAATGCTTGACGCGACCCACCTGATCGCTGGGCAAAAATTGGAATCCCTTGAGCCTCGATCATCAGACTATTGTGCTGATACACTTGTTCGAGCCGCTGACGCGAGGTAAACAGAATCAGTGCTCGACCATCGGTAAAGGTTAAGAGCAACTGCAGCTCGCTAGCGAGTTCTTGAATAAAACTCGCTTGTGTTATACGGGCTGGAGTATAAGTTAAGTAGGCTGGAAGCCCTAAAACGACTTGATCATGATAAGGAAGCTCGCCAGCAAGAATCATGGCTTGATCGGCGGTTAAACTACTACCAAGCCCAAGTCGCTCCACAAAGAAACTAAAATCATGCGGGCCAGTGGTTAATGTGGCTGAGGTAAGAATGAGCGATCGAAGCTGTCGATAGCGCTCTGCGAGCGCCTCAGCTACCAGTAATGGAGCGGTACAGAACGTCCATTGTGCATGTGTTTGGTTCGTATTGACTTCGAGCCAAGTAATCTGATTATTGGATCGGGCTTGGAGGATTGTTGCCAGCAAGCTTTGTTGGTTGCCTAATTCGCTATACACAGCAGCAAATTTTAGCCCCAAGATTTCAGCTTGAGCCTGAATCCATGGCGTAATCGTCGCTAATTCTGTCAGCAATGGGTTGAGATAGCCCTTCCAAAGTTGGTCTAAGGCTTGCTGAACCTTCAACCACGCAACCGGATAAATTCGTGCAGGCGCTCCTGAAAGCCGTAATCGTGCCCCTTGAAGCGGATCAAAGGTCTCATCGCACTCCAATACGAATGTTGCCAGCACGCTACGCAATTCTTGAATAAGCCGTAGGGCTTGACCAACAGTTTGTTGAATTTTTTTAAGTTGGCTCCGAATCTCTGGTGGCAAAACTTGGCTGGCTAATTGAGCTAATAAACCTTGGCGCGTGCCTGGTATATAGAGTGTTTTCAGCAACCGTCGTAGCGAATGCTCCCCAACTTCTTGTTGGAAAGCGCTGGTTGCCATATCTTCCAAATTATGCGCTTCATCGATGATTAAGGCATCAAACCCTAAACTATCAGGCGAGCTATTGAGCCAAATTGCCTGATTGATAATAATGATATCGGCCTGTGCAGCCCGACGTTGGGAGGCAAAGAAATGACACTGATCATAAAATTGGCAGCGCTGTTTGGTACATGTGGCGGGTTGAACTGCAAGATCATGCAGCAGTTGGTTGGCTCCGCCAAAAGTTTGTTTAAGCCAAAAAGGGATTTCATCAAGGGTTGCCTCAGTATATTGAGCAACCCAATGAACTAGAAAAGCGAGCAGATAGCGTTGTTCCAAACTGGCTGTCGCAGAAGCTGAAACTGCTGTTTGCAATTCGCGCAAACAGAGATAATTCGTTGCCCCCTTGAGGATGGCCGCATTGAATGAAATAAATGTTTGTAGTCGGGTAATTTCCTGTTGTAGTTGATCTTGAAGATTTTTGTAGGCAGTCGCGATGCCGATTTGTCGTCCGGTTCGGCGGGCCTCCCAAATAGCAGGAATAAGGTAGCCCACAGTTTTGCCTGTTCCGGTAGGCGCTTCGATCAAACGTGAGGTATCACTAACAAGCGCTGTCGCAATTGTTTCAACCATTATCCGTTGGCTTGCTCTTGGCGTGAGTTTTGCCTGAGCAGCAAATTGATCGAGCAATCCACATGCAGTTGTTGCCAGAAGTTTATTTGGTAAGCGGACTTCAGGTGCTTGGATTGCTGGCAATATGCTGCTTAAATCTTGGCTTGGTGTGGTTAGTGGATATGTTGCTGGTAATAATTCAGCCAATAATTCTCTTGGTATGCACGCTGAATACTTCCAACGTTGCAACAATTCGCGATACACCTCGGCTAACACTAATACATCAGTTATTGCATCATGAAGCGTCTCTTTGGTAACCCGATGATCGATTGGGATGCCACGAATATTATTAGGATTGATCGCTTCTAACTGAATGCTGCATGCTTCAGCTAGGGCATTTAAGGTATGCTTCTGGGCATAGGGAAATACGAGCAACGCTAACTCCAAGCTATCAACAATTGGATTAGTCAGCGAAGGATCATGCTGAAGCAGAAAACCCATATCAAATCGAGCATTATGAATCACCAATGGCCGATCACCAATAAAATTACGAACAGCAGGCCATAATACCGCAAGCGATGATGCCGAAGCAATACTTTGAATCCGAACCTCATCCAAATGCAAGACTCGTCGCAATGAATGATCTAAACGATCAGGATCACATTGAACATCCCAGCTACGAAATTCATCTGGCTGCCCCTGTGTGACCCGTAAGATAGCAATTTGAATAATTTGGTTCGAGTCTGGTTGAAAACCTGTCGTCTCTAAATCAAGCACACAATAATCAGCAACGGCTAGGCAAAGGTTAGTAAGATACATCTTGGTAGAAGTTTGCTCAGGGTTATCAGCGTCGTCATCAAAGGTGTCACGCAAAGTATATTTATCGTTAGCAAGCGCTGTCCATACCGCAGTATCACGCAAAATTTCACGCAAAATTTCGAGAGCCGTGGCGTAACCCTTGCGTCTAAGCTGTTGTTGCAACTCAACTACAGCCATTGGGGCTTGATGTTCGCGCATGATAGTCTGAATAAGTTGACCAAGCGGAGATGCTGATGTATTCACAGTCCAGATCCCTCCAACTATATTTCTTTGGGTTGTAACTCAGCGATGCAGAACAACCAAGGATAAATGTTTATAGGAATACCTCATTCAGCTTCCTGTGCCTTACGCTTGCAAATAAGGATCGAGCATGAGGCTTATAAATTCATTCATCCTTCATAATTCATCCTTAATCCTTTCAAATATTGTGACACTGGTTGACACAAGCTTGCTATAAACTCTAGTTCGTCACGCAAATTGTGTTGAAGGATGTGTTATGAGTACGAACTGTGTCGCAGTGACCACCCACTTACTGGGCCTTGGCAATGAACTTCGCACCGCGCCAAGCCTAATTCCCCTGCCATCAGGCCAAATTTCAGCGCGGCAATTGCTGCAAGAGCATGTACACCACGAACTGAGCCAAAGCCAACAAGCCAATCTTCCGAGTATTGCGCTTAATTATTTGATTGCCAAACCCACGCCAAACACAATGATTGCCGCTGAACATGTGCGCAGCCAAGCTGAGGCCGCGTTTCGGGCTGGCGATTGTTGGCTCATGCTCGATGGGGTGGCTGTGCATAATTTAGATACACCCTTGCAACTGCAACCACAAAGTCGAGTTGGGTTTATACGACTCTATCAGCGCTAAAGGATAATTACGATGCAGCGCAGCAAACAACAGCGCTTGTGGGATTGAAGAATTGAGCGAGGGTTGCGCCGTCCTCGATTAGGAGGAAGAAATTGAGGACGGCACGTTTAGCTTAAAAGATCAAAAATCCAATAACTGCAATCAACACTAAAACCCCAATCACGCTATATAACACAATGCGTTCGCGATCAAACAAGGTAAAGTTGCCACGAATAATCGTTGGCTCAAAGCCAATCATATATAAGGTATGGGCTTGATTGCGCTCGGTATAATCGACCTCGGTTACGGGCGTGCCATGAATCGTTAATTCGGCATGCAACAAGCGGGTTTGCTGATCAGCATCGACATTTTCGGCAGCTTGCAATAATTCATGCAATGGCGCAATTGCATGCCATTTGGTATCGCGCACATCAATTTGGGCAGTATAGACTTGCTGCGATTTTTCGCGAATATCGGCTAGCGGCAAGCCCGCCTCGTCATCAGTATTTTCCCAAAGTTTGCCCCAACGAGACCAATAAAAGACATCTTCGGTCAAAACTTGGCCTGAACCTTGGCAACGCCCACAATCAGCCTGGCCTTCGCCTTCGCATTCAGGGCAATCAAGCGTGACGGTGCGGCGCTCTTTGGTTCCATCGGGGTTGGTTTGCACCCGTTTGGTTTCGAGCAAGCCACGGCCATGGCATTTGGTACAGTGTAAATCGCCCTTGCCACCACAATAAATACACATCTCAACCCGCTCGGAATTGGGAATAATCATTTCGGTTGGGCGAATTTCATCAAATGGCTGAGGATCAGGCAAAATCACTTGCCAAACCCCAGGCGGATTTTGGCTGGTGCTGATGCGACTGCCTTGATAGGGCTTTTCGCGTGGTTCTGGGGTGGTGCGGGTTTCATAATAGGCCCGTAGCTCGTAGGTATAAAAGTTATAGCTGACCACTCGTTCGGGCACAAGCGCGTTGCCCAAATCGCGCCGCCGCAGCATATTTTGGCCGCTCCAGCGATTGAGCACACTGCGTAAATTAGTTGGCTCGTGCAATTGGCGACCCCATTCGCGGCCACGTTGCACAAAATCGCCATCGAGAATCCCTACCAACACTGTTTCAACTGGATTTTCGAGCCATTCACTTTCCACACTGCTGGCGGCAATTGGTGCAAGGGTTGTGCTAGTTTCAGCAGGCAAGGCTTCGCGCAAGGCTTGACGTAAGGCTGCCGCAGCCTGATTAGCCGAACTATAACGCACCGAGGCTTGAGGTGAGAGCAAACGCCGCAACACCCGATCAGCAGGAGCCAAGGCTGGATTGAAATCGCCTAACGATTTGGGGGTTTGGCCGGGGGCTGGTGGTACTTCACCAGTTAACATATGGTAGAGCACCGCCCCCAAGGCATAAATATCAAGGCTTGGTTCGGTGGCATTTTGCTTAAAATCTTGCTCTGGTGGGGCATAAGCCGTCAAATAATCGGCCTCTTCAAGTTGCGAAAGATCAGGCCCATCGCTGCTCCAAGCCAAGCTAAAGTTGGTCAAAAAGCCATGGCGCGTAACTGCTTGATCATGGATCGCCTCGGTAACGACAATTGTACCTGGCTGAATATCGCGGTGGACAATTTTTTCGGCGTGAATCGTATCGAGCGCTTTGGCAATATCGCTGAAAATGCGTACAGCGTCGCCAATTGAGAGCGCACCATCTTCAAGCACCTCTTGCAACAAGCGCCCACCAAGCGGCGGCGTAACCAAATAATAGCCAAATCGATCATCGTGGCCAGCATCAATCACTGGCACAATTGTTGGATGTTTGAGCCGAGCAGCCAAACGGGCGGCCTGCCCAAATCGGCTGACCGAAACCCAATCTGAACGGCGTAACACATGCACCTCAACCGGGCGATCAAGGGTTAGGTGGCGAGCGCGATAGATGGTCGTTAACTCTTCCTGGCCGATACGCTCTTCCAAGCGATAATTGCGCAGTTCATGATCATCGTCGCGGCGCGGTGTCGCAGTTGTTTTAGCCCGAGATGCAGGGGCACTCATTGCGGTCGCTCCTCTAGTTGCACATTTCATCGGCAGTATAGCACATTGACCTTGCCATGATTGCGCGAATTAATCTATTTTAGCACATTTGTTTTGAAATTGTAATAGTTGGCGATTATGGGGTTCGGTCGTTGGTTGGCGGGAATCAGAACGTCATATGTAGCTAAACAAAAGACTGCATAGTTTTCTCAGATTAAGCTGAACTAGCTCCTGATCCCTAACCGCTGATCCCTCGTCTTTCGCCTTTGCGTGAATTGACCAAGCCTGTTAGGATGGCACAAAATGACTGAATACACATAACGAGGACTCGACGATGAGCACATTGCTGGAGATTTACGAAACAATGAGCTATGGCCCAGCACCCGAATCTGCTGCTCCAGCCCACGAGTGGCTAGATGCCCATAGCCGTCGTTTTGGGCTATATATTAATGGTACATGGACAGAAGTCGCCAACGAGCGCTTGTTCGATTCGATCAATCCGGCTAATCGTAGCGTGTTGGCCCAAGTGACCCAAGCGAGCAGCGATGAAGTAAACGCTGCGGTTGCTGCTGCCAAAGCGGCTTTTCCAGCTTGGTCGCAAACCAGCGGCCATGTGCGTGCTCGCTATTTGTATGCCTTGGCTCGCCAAATTCAGAAACATTCGCGGCGCTTTGCGGTGCTCGAAACCCTCGATAATGGCAAGCCGATCCGCGAAACCCGCGACATCGATATTCCATTAGTCGCACGACATTTCTACTATCACGCTGGTTGGGCGCAATTGCAAGAAAGCGATTTGGCAGGCTACGAGCCGCTAGGCGTGGTCGGCCAAATTATTCCGTGGAACTTTCCGCTGTTGATGTTGGCCTGGAAGATTGCCCCAGCCTTGGCCATGGGCAACACGGTGGTGTTGAAGCCTGCCGAATGGACTTCATTGACAGCCTTGGCATTTGCTGAAATTTGCCATGAGATTGGCTTGCCCAAGGGTGTGGTCAACATCGTTACTGGCGATGGCAAAGTTGGCGAGCAAATCGTCAAGCACCCTGATATTGCCAAAATTGCCTTTACTGGCTCAACCGAAGTTGGCAAAATTATTCGCAGCGCCACCGCTGGCAGCGGCAAAAAACTCTCCTTGGAGCTTGGCGGCAAATCGCCCTTTATCGTGTTTGATAACGCCGATTTAGATAGCGTGGTCGAAGGCGTAGTTGATGCAATTTGGTTCAATCAAGGCCAAGTTTGTTGCGCTGGCTCACGTTTGTTGGTGCAAGAAAATATCGCCGATAAGCTGATTGGCAAGTTGCGCACGCGCATGGAGCAATTGCGTATCGGCGATCCTTTAGATAAAGCGATCGATATTGGCGCGATTGTTGCCCCAGCCCAATTACAAAAAATCGAGCAACTGGTAGCCGAAGGCGAACAAGAAGGCTCGATCAAATGGCAACCCTCGTGGGCTTGCCCAACTGATGGCTATTTCTACCCGCCAACCTTGTTTACCAACGTGGCTCCAGCTTCAACCTTGGCCCAAGTTGAAATTTTCGGGCCAGTCTTGGTCACGATGACCTTCCGCACGCCCGATGAAGCGATTGCGATTGCCAACAATACCCGTTTTGGCTTAGCCGCCAGCATTTGGAGCGAAGATATTAACGTGGCGCTGCACGCCGCAGCCCGCGTCAAGGCAGGCGTAGTCTGGATCAACAGCACCAATCTGTTTGATGCAGCAGCAGGCTTCGGCGGCTATCGCGAAAGCGGCTACGGTCGCGAAGGTGGCAAAGAGGGCTTATACGAATACCTCAAAAAATCTGAAGTAAAGAAAATTAAAACTAAGGCCAGCCCAGCGCCCGCACCGATTGCAAACGCCGCCAGCAGCGGCATGCCGGCACTTGATCGCACGCCCAAAATCTATATTGGTGGCAAGCAAGCCCGCCCCGATTCGGGCTACAGCCGAATTGTGGTTGGTAGCAACGGCGAAACATTGG
The DNA here is from genome assembly GCA_020161265.1 of Chloroflexota bacterium. NCBI lineage: Bacteria > Bacillati > Chloroflexota > Chloroflexota bacterium. The sequence continues at coordinate 202,831 of JAIUOC010000011.1, forward strand.
GTGAGGTGGGCGATGGTAGCCGCAAAGATATTCGTAACGCGGTCGAAGTTGCACGGAGTGCCGCTAACAGTTGGTCGGCAGCAACCGCCTACAATCGGGCGCAAGTGCTCTATTTCCTAGCCGAAAATTTAGGCGCACGTGCCGCCGAATTTGCCCAGCGTATTCGCCAACAAACAGGCCGCAACGATGCCGACCTCGAAGTCGAAACATCAATCGAGCGCTTATTTACCTACGCCGCGTGGGCCGATAAATATGATGGCGCGGTGCATGCCACACCTGTGCGCAACGCCACCCTCGCCATGGTCGAATCGCTCGGCGTGCTTGGTTTGGTTTGTCCCAGCGAATATCCATTATTGGGCACGATTTCGTTGCTAGCGCCAGCCATCGCCTTGGGCAATAGCGCGATTATCATTCCATCGCCAGAGCATCCACTTTCGGCCACCGATTTGTATCAAGTGCTCGACACCAGCGATGTGCCAGCAGGCGTGGTCAACATTATCACTGGCGACCGCGATAGCCTGGCCAAAGTGCTGGCCGAGCACAACGACGTTGATGGTTTGTGGTATTGGGGCAGTGCTGAGGGCAGCGCCATGGTCGAGCGCAGTTCAATCGGCAACCTCAAACAAACTTGGGTCAACTATGGCGAAACTCGCGAATGGCTTGATCGACGAGTTGGCGAGGGCGAAGAATTTCTACGCCACGCCAGCCAAATTAAAAATATTTGGGTTCCCTACGGCGCATAATCAAGGTTTACCAGTAGATTTAGCCCGATTCCTTGAGTGGAGTCGGGCTTTTTTATAAGTATCCCTAGATTTTATCATAACGATCATTACAGATTTGACATTTTAGCAAAAGCTTATATATTGATATCAAGTATCAATATGGAGTTTTACAAATGTTTGATGTGATTATTGTTGGTGGTAGCGTGGCGGGATTGAGTGCAGCCTTGGTGTTGGGGCGGGCGCGACGCAGTGTATTAGTGCTTGATAGTCAGCAGCCGCGCAATGCGCAATCGCCTGGTGTGCATAATTTTCTCTCGCGCGATGGCATTTTGCCTGCTGAATTGCGCCAAATTGGCCGCGAGCAACTCAAGCCCTACCCAAGTGTGCAAGTGCGTTTTGCGACTGCCGAACATGCTCAGGCGATTGATGGTGGCTTTGTGGTGAAGCTTGATGATGGTAGCGAAATTAGCAGCCGCAAATTGTTGCTAGCCTCAGGCGTGATCGACGAATTGCCGCCAATCGAAGGCCTGGCCGAATTGTGGGGATCAAGCGTATTTCACTGCCCCTACTGCCATGGCTGGGAAGTGCGCGATCAGCCGTTGGCGGTGTTAGTGCCCGACGCTGAGCGTTTGTTTCACGTTGCGACCTTGTTGCACAACTGGAGCAGCGATTTGGTCGTTTGTACCAATGGCGAGGCTCAGCTAAGCTCTGAACAACGCCAAATCTTGGCGAAACTCAATTTGCCAATTCGCGAAGATCGTTTGGTCGGTATCGAACAAGTCAATGGGCAATTGACCCATTTGATCTTTGATCAAGGTGAACCATTGGCCCGTAGCGGTTTGTTGATTGGCGTGCCCCAACATCAACGCAGCCAACTACCAACCCAACTAGGCTGTGAAACCAGCGATAATCCTCAAATGCCAGGCTTGATCAAGGTGCAAATGTTGGGCCAAACCAGCGTACCAGGCGTGTATGCTGCTGGCGATGCCACCGCAGGCATGCAACAGGCAATTAATGCGGCAGCTGGTGGCGCGATGGCCGGCGCAGGCATCAACCATGAACTGATTCAAGACATGCTCAAACAACTTTAGCCCGCCGTTCAAAGCGATCGCGCCATTTGCGATAACATTGTTGATGATACTCCTCGGCAGGGTAAAACGGTAGATCCAGCCCGAATTCAACAGAGTAATCAACGAGCTGTGGTTGAGCTAGCTTACTGGCCAGAGCTAGCTCCAACTGAGCAGCATTGCTACAAATAATTATTGCTCGATATTGCGGGTCAGGGTCGGCTGGCGGCTCTAGCATAGCCCAAAAATGACCCAACAGCTCGTTTAAACTGAGGATCATAGGATCAACATGCAATTCAACCACTTCGGCATGGCCTGTCGCTCCTCCACAAACATCCTCATAGCTTGGCTGCTCGGTCCAACCACCAGCATAACCAGCTTGGGTTTGGACAACACCGACAAGCGCCCCAAAGGCTGCTTCAACTCCCCAAAAACAGCCAGCGCCAACAATAATTCGCTCGAGCATTGTGCATACCTCAACCAAATCTAGCTAAACTGCCCAATTGCTTGGGCATTATTGATAATAGCAACAGTGCAGCTTGATAGTAATTTAAAATTCTAGGCGTACTATTGAGTAGAAATTACAGCAAAATATACAAACTGCACAAAATAGAGCATGAACATTTTAGGCAACATGGCGATGAATCAAGCAACAATTATTGAGTAAGATAAACCCACAGCCGTAAATAAACCCAATTACCCAATCAAACTTGCTTCAATTTTAGCACTATTGCACAACGATGGATAGGTATAGTGCTAGGTAGCGTTTGATTTCCTCGCATCGGTATTCTGAGTCCGCTTCACGTTAAATCTTCAAAGGCGAAGCATTTATCAATTCGATCAACTCAATAGATTCCAACCTATTGCTTGATCGGCGTGTATCGCATCGTAGCCAATCATTAACCATCATCAAGGGAGGTTCTAATGTTTCGACGACGACGCTGGATTGTACCCGCAGCAGTTGCTTCGCTAGCAATACCCACTGCAACCTTTGCCCAAGAAGCCGCCCCGGTAGCAACCGAAACAATCACCACCCAAATTGATATTATTTGGTTGTTGATTGCAGCAGTTTTGGTCTTTTTCATGCAGGCTGGCTTTGCCTTGGTCGAAAGTGGCTTTACCCGCGCCAAAAACGCCGCCAACATTTTGATGAAAAACTTGATGGATTTTTGTGTTGGCACGGTGTTGTTCTTTGCAATTGGCTTCGGCTTGATGTATGGCACTGATGTTGGTGGCTTCATCGGCACCGACAACTTCTTCCTCAGCAACTTTAGCCCGGCAACTGGCAGCGGCAAAGATTGGGTTGGCTTCTTCTTCCAATTGGTGTTTGCCGCCACCGCTGCCACGATTGTGTCGGGGGCAGTCGCCGAACGCTTCAAATTTATCTCCTACCTGATTTACAGCGCCATCATTTGTGGCATTGTCTACCCAATTTCGGGTCACTGGCAATGGGGCGGCGGTTGGTTGTTCCAACTGGGCTTTATCGACTTTGCTGGCTCGACAATTGTGCATAGCGTTGGCGGCTGGGCCGCAGTTGCTGGCACGATTTTGCTTGGGCCACGCTTGGGCAAATTCAACAAAGATGGCTCAAGCAACGTTATTCCAGGCCACAGCTTGACCCTCGGCGTGCTTGGGGTCTTCATTCTGTGGGTTGGCTGGTTTGGCTTCAACCCAGGCAGCACCCTCTCGGGCATGAACGAAAGCATTGGCTATATCGCCGTTACAACCAACATGGCCGCCGCAGTTGGCGCACTCTCAGCCCTGATCACCAACTGGTTGATCACTGGTCACCCCGATACTGCCGTAGCTTCCAACGGCGCATTGGCTGGTTTGGTTGCAATTACCGCAGGCTGTGCCAATGTTACGCCAGTTGGTGCATTGTTCATCGGTTTGCTCGGCGGGATCATCTTCGTCTATGGTTCAATCTTCCTCGAAAAGGTCTTGAAACTCGATGATCCAGTTGGGGCAATTCCAGTTCACTGTTTCAATGGGGTGTTTGGAACCTTAGCAGTTGGCTTATTTGCTAGCCCCGCTGTCGGCGGTTTGACTGGCATGGGCGATGCTGCTGGCTTGTTCTATGGCGGCGGTTTGGGCCTGCTTGGAACCCAAGCAATTGGCGTGTTAGCAGTTGGCGCTTGGGCCTTCACAACCATGTTCATCGTTTTCTATGTGCTAAAAAAGACCTTGGGCATTCGGGTGTCGGAGCAAGAAGAAATCGAAGGCTTGGATATTTCTGAGCACGACACGGTTTCATACCCCGAGTTTGGCACGCCGGTTGCTGGCGTGGCCGGTGCTCGCTCAATGATGCCAGAACTTTCGTCAACCAAATAAACCAATTCAAGCATGCGCTGATTGAGCCTGGCTCAGTCAGCGCATCGTTAGCATCAAGGAGCGATTATGCAACTTGCAGTGAGCACCAAACCTGAAACTCCGCTCCAACCCTATGTGGTGAGCGCCGATTATGCCCCTGGCACATTGATTCAGCAGCAAACCCTAGAATTGCCCATCTATCACTCACCTGAGCAAAAACTCTATGAACTGGAGATTGCCGGCTTTCGGGTTGAGGATGCTGATCCTGAAACGGCACTACGCCAAGCAGTGCCTGTGCTCAAAGCCTTGGTCAACTTGGCTCGCCTACCAACCTATGTGTTCATTGCCCGCCGTTCACGCCAAGTTTACCCAATTTATAGCATTGGTGATGATGTGCTGGCGACAACCCCTGGTGGCCCAGTTTTTCGCCATGTTGAGCTCGCCAAAGTGCGTGAATATTTGAATGAATATCTGCATTTGACGGGGGTGCTTGGCCGACCTGGAGCCAGCGATAAGCTGCATGTGCGCGGTGTCGATGCCAAAACACTGGGCTTGATTCGCCCGACCTGCTATTTCAAAAAGCGGATTACTGGTCAAACCGATTTCTGGGCACCTGTGTTTGCCAATGAGCAAGAATTGTATGCCTTTGCAGCGAGCAAGCGCCATGCTGTGCCATTGAGCGAGCCAAACGCCTTGATGGGCTTACATGCCTTAGTCGCCAAAGCCTTGATCAAAGATAAACGGCTGTTCCACGAACACGATCTACGGGTTGATCGCATGTTTGCCGAGCCATGGGAAATTTGGAAAAAAGATTTAACCGCAGTCAACGAGCCGATTGTGCTTGGTGATATCAGCTTAAATGTCTATCAATATGGGCCAACCTGGCTCGCCGTGGAAAAACGCCGTGATCGCGATGAACTCCGCCCAAGTTTGTTCCTTGGCGAAAACCTTTACGATTTGACGGCGCGGGTAACCGCCGACTTCAAACGGCGCGGCCTGATTGCTGAATAATCCACGAGCTGGCTTTCAGCCTTTGAAAGCCAGCTACTTGGTAAAGCCATATTTGGCGATCATCGCGCGAATCGTAGTGATATTACGGGCAGTTCCGGCCTGTTTGATCGCTCGCTCCAATTTTGCCCCGCTAAACTTGCTTTCCCCACGTTGTTTATGCCGCAACCACCAGACATGCCGCCCAGTAATTCGAAATGTATCCAACTCATTTTGATACTGGTCTAGTCGCGTTTGAGCTTCAGCATCTGGTTCGTGCTGCACAAAGGTCACATATAACGCCGCTTGCGGATCGATTTCATTTGGCGTAAACGGGCAAGCCTCTTCCAGCTCGACCAATTCGGCGGCAGAACGCAAAAATGTTGCGACTGCAAAACCAAAACGGGACTCAAGTTGGCTGGCAATCAAGTGTTCGACCTCAGCATAGCCTTGAGTTGGATCATCAAAAACCACATTGCCCGATTGAATATAGGTCTGAACATTATTAAAGCCATGGGCCACCAAGACAGCGCGTAAATCTTCCATCTTGACAAAGTGGTTGGTAATGTTGATTGCGCGTAAAAATGCAATGGTGCTCATTGTTACCTCGCGTCTAGAGAATACAGAACATACGATCTATTATAAACGCAGCGGCGCAGCGCTTTTTTAACCACGCAGAGCACGAAGGACACGAAGGTACATTTCCAGCTATAGATTATGTCAACTCAATAAGCGCCTGTGCCCAGATCCCCGACCCCTGATCCCTAGCCCTTCTTTTGATTTTTGCCTTCTGCCTTTTGATTTTCGTGGCTCTGCTATAATATTGTTTCAAGGCTCAGCCACCCCACCTGCTTCGACCAACCATCACCTCACCGCTGAGGAGTAGCGTATGCAACAGGTAGTACGTGTTTTTCATCAACTCTTGCCCGATTTTGTTGATCATGTGTCCGAGCAAATTGTTGCTAACCATGTGCCTGTATATGCCAGCTTGCCGCAGCAGCATGTCAAAATGGCGCTCTACAATGCCATTCATTCAATCGAGATCGATTTAGCGCAAGGCACAACCTCAACCTATGCCGATTATTGGCGTGAGGTGGCGGTGCAACGCGCCCAACAAGGCATCTCGCCAGTCCACAGCATGCTTGTCACCCATCTCTCAACCAATGTGATGACCCAATTTTTGAAGCAGGCTTTGGATCGCGAGCCAGAGGCGTTGGCATGGTGGCTCGAACGAACTCACACAATCATCTCGCTAGGCATGTTGGTGATGACCGAGGCACGAATTAATGCCTTGCAACAACTTGGGCAACTCGGCAGCGAGCCAGCCAGCAGCGGTATTATCATCCACGAACAGCCCAATTTGATATTGCCACCCAGCCGCTGGCAAGCCCCACAAGTGTTGCATTTACAAGCCTTTGGCCAGCTGCGGGCGTGGCGTGGCTCAAGCGAGGTGCTGAATTGGGGTCGTAAATCGGCAATCGCCTTGCTTGGAATTTTAATTACCCAACGCGGCCAATGGATTCAGCGTGAGCAAATTTGCGATCTGTTCTGGCCTGATTTAGCCCCAAATCAAGCCGAAGCCCACTTTAAAGTTGCCTTGAATGCGCTAACCGCCGTGTTGGAGCCAGAACGCCCGACGCGCCAAGCCTCAAGTTACATTCAACGCCGCAATACTGCCTATCGTTTGGCGTTTGATACTGCGCCAATTCAGCTTGATGTGCTGCGCTTTGAGCAATTGCTGCAACGTGCCAACCACGCTAGCAATCCACTAGAAGCAATTAATTACTATCGCCAAGCGCTCAATTTGTATGCTGGCGATTTTTTGGGCGATTGTTTGTATAGCGACTGGGCAAACGCTGTGCGTGAGCAATTGCGCCATAATTTTGTGCAAGCAGCCTGCGAATTAGCCCAATTATTGTTGACTGAACAGCAACCAAACGAAGCCTTGGAGTGGGCTGAAGCCGCCTTGCAAGCCGATCCCTATCAAGAAAACGCCTATCAAGCCAGTTTTATGGCCTATGCTCAACTTGGCAATCGGGTGCAACTGCAACGCAGCTATCAACGTTGCCAACAAATGCTTGAGCACGATTTGGGCTTAGCGCCAATGCCCACTACCAAAGCCGCCTACCAACGAGCCGAACAAACGCTGCATCAACTGTAACTCAAGTGTAACTGGCCTTTGCTATGCTGAAGTGAGAGCTACTTCAATTGCATAGTCCAAAGGAGGACGCACGTAATGAAGCGTTTGATTTCGATGTTGGTAATTCTGGTTACTGCAATTCAGCTATTGGCTGCTTGTAGCAGTGGCACTGGAGTTGAACCAACCGCCGCCACCAATCCAACCAGCGATTCGGCCCAAGCCACCCAAGCTCCTCCCGCGACGACCGCGCCTGCCGCAACGACAGAAAGCACCGAACCAACCGCCGCGCCAACCAGCGATAGCGCTGCTGCAACTGGCAAGCCGATCAAAATTGGCCTGATCACTGATCAATCCAAGGCCTTGTCGTTGTATGGAACCCAAGAAATCAATGGCTTTATGTTGGGCTTGGAGTATGCCACCAACGGCACGATGCAAGTTGCTGGCCGCCCAATTGAAGTGATTGTCAAAGACGATGAAAACAACCCCGAACGCGCTCGTCAATTGGCGCGTGAGTTGATCGAAAAAGATGGCGTGGAATTGCTGCAATGTTGTGCCTCAACCTCAAGCGCCTTGACCGTGATTGAAATTGCCAAAGAAAACAACATCATTGCGATGATTGATCCAGCGGCTGGGCCACAAATTACTGGTTCGAATTTCAATCGCTTCGTCTTCCGCACTGGCCGCAATACCTTGCAAGATGCCTTGACCGCCGGCCCGTATATGGTCGAGAACGTTGGCAAAGAATTTGTGCAATTGGCTCCTGACACCGATTTTGGCAAAGGCTCAGCCGCTTCGTGGCGCTCGATCATCGAGGCCAACGGTGGCACCTTCGTCTCGGACGATGTGTTTATTCCTGCCGATACAACCGACTTTACCCCTTACTTGCAAAAATTGCTCGATGCTGCCGACGAAAAACAGGCCAAAGTGTTGATGGTCACCTGGGCCGGAGCCAACTTCCCACGCTTGTTCCAGCAAATGCAAGAGCAAGGCGTGCTCGATAAACTGACCTTGGCAACTGGCTTTGGCGATAACGTGACCATGCCGATGGTCTATGCCGATGCGGTTGGCTCGGTTGGCATGATTGCTTACCACTACACCCTGCCCAAGAACGAAGTTAACGATTGGTTGGTTGAGCAACACAAAGCCAAATATGGCTCATACCCCGATCTCTTCACCGCTGGCGGGATGGCTTCAGGCATTGCAACCGTGCGCGGCTTGGAAGCAACCAAGGGCGATACCAACGCCGATGCCTTGATCGCAGCACTCGAAGGAATGAGCTTCGAAGGGCCAAAAGGCACCTACACCTTCCGCAAAGAAGATCATCAAGCGCTCCAGCCGATGTACATGGTCAAATTGATCAGCATTACCGACCCCGATGCAAAGTTCTTTGAGTTGTTGCAAGAACGCAGCGCTGAACAAACTGCCCCACCTGTGATGGTGACGGAGTAAGATCAGGAGTCAGTCGTTAGGGGTCAGGGGTCAATCGTTAGGGGTCAGTAAAATCGCACAGGCAAGCTTCTGATCCATAGTCCCTTAGTCCCTGAACCCTAGCCCCTAGTCCCCGACCCCTCACTCGATAAAGGAATTTTCAATGCCAAACGTTTTGTTGAAAACTGAACATCTTTCACGCTCGTTTGGTGGTTTGCAGGCGGTGCGTGATGTAAGCATCGCAGTTGAAGAAGGTTCGTTTCACTCGGTTATTGGGCCAAATGGGGCGGGTAAAACGACCTTCTTCAACATGATTAGTGGCGCGATTAAGCCCAGCAGCGGTAAGGTGTTTTTCGCTGGTAACGAGATTACTGGCCGACCCTTGCACCGCATGATTCACCTTGGCATTGGCCGCGCCTACCAAATTACCAGTTTGTTTCCCTCACTGAGCGTGGCCGAAAATGTGCGTTTGGCTGCTCAAGCCCGAGGCCGTGATACCTTCAAATTTTGGCAGCACAGCGATCGGTTCGAGCGTTATCACGAACGGGCACAGGCGGCGCTCAAGTTGGTAGGATTGCGCGGGGTTGAGCAAGTGCTCGCCAGCGCCTTGCCGCATGGCGATAAACGCAAGCTCGAATTAGCCCTGCTGCTCGCCAGTGAGCCTCGGCTATTGTTGCTCGATGAGCCAACCGCTGGCATGGCCGCCAACCAAGTGCCCGAATTGATCGAGATTATTCAGCAACTGCGCCAAAGCGGCCAACATACAATTATTCTGGTTGAGCATCGCATGGATGTGGTGATGAGCATTTCCGATCAAATTACGGTGATGCACGGTGGCAGTGTGTTGGCCGAAGGCACGCCCCAAGCGATTGCCGCCGATCCACGGGTGCAGCAAGCCTACCTCGGCGAATTGTATGATGATGTGCTAACTCAGCCTCACGAGGTTGCCCATGACACCAATTCTTGAAGTTGAGCAACTTCAGACCTTCATCGGCCAATATCATATTTTGCACGATGTCTCGTTGCAGGCCGAACAAGGCTCGATTACCGCCATTCTTGGGCGCAACGGCGCTGGCAAAACCACCACGCTCAAATCAATTATGGGCTTAACGCCGCCGCAAGCAGGCTCAATTCGCTTTGCTGGCCAACGGCTCAACAGCTTGCGCACTTTCAGCATTGCCCAACTAGGCATTGGCTATGTGCCAGAGCATCGCGCAATTTTTCGCGATTTGACGGTAACTGAGCATTTGATTTTGGCTGAACGCAAACGCGGCGATTTACGCCGACGTGGCGATTTGATATTTAGCTTGTTTCCCGATTTGCAGCGGCTTGAGCGGTTGCTCGGCAGTCAACTTTCGGGCGGCCAGCAACAAATGCTGGCGATTGCGCGGGCGTTGGTTCCCGAAACCCAATTGCTGTTGATCGATGAGCCGAGCGAAGGCCTTGCTCCGGTGATTATCGAACAGATGATGCGAGCAATTACGGCGCTGAGCGAACATACCACCGTGGTGTTGGTTGAGCAAAATTTTCGGATGGCCAGCGCCATCAGCCAAGCCTACTATATGCTCGATGATGGCCGAACTGTTGATCATGGCACGATGACGGCGCTACGGGGCAATCCCCAATTAATTCAGCGCTATCTTGGTGCTGCCTAAAAGGTGTTGAGTATGGCTGTTGCTGCTCCCCCGACAATTCAAACCAAACCCTTGCGCGAACGCTTAGCACCGTTGGTTATTCCCGCAGTTTTTGTGCTGATTTTCGCCACAGTGCTAACGGTTGCGCCTGCGAGTTGGCCCAAGCTGATTACTGGTATTTTGTTGCCAGGCCTGACCTTGGCCGCGATCTACTTTATGATCTCAGCGGGTTTATCGTTGATTTTCGGCTTGATGGATGTGCTAAATTTTGCCCATGGCTCGCTATTTATGCTCGGTGGCTACTGCGCTTGGACCTGCAATGTCTGGCTTGATCCAAATTACGCTGGTCATTGGCCAATCACCATCGCCAGCGGCAATCTGCGCTTTATCATCGGCTTGATTGTTGGCACATTGGTGGGCGCGGCAGTTGGTAGCTTAATCGAAATCAGCCTAATTCGCCCACTCTACAAACGGCCAATTTACCAAGTGTTGCTAACTTTGGGCTTGGTATTTGTGTTTGATGCCTTGGTGCGCACGATTCCGGCTTGGGGTTCGCTCAGCCGTGCCCCCATCAAGCCGCCAATGTTGACCGAAAGCCTGAGTCTATTGGGCCGACGCTTCCCCAGCTATAGCCTGTTTTTGATCTGCCTCAGCGTTTCGTTGGCAGTGCTAATCGCCTTAGTGCTACGCCGTTCACGGATTGGCCTGACGATTCGGGCTGGCGTGCAGGATAGCGCCATGGTCGAGGCGATGGGCATCAACGTGCGGCGGGTTTTTACCGGAGTATTTGGTTTTGGCAGTGGCTTGGCGGCTTTGGGCGGCGCGGTAGCAGCCTCGTTTATTGGGGTTTACCCCGAAATGGGCTTGGAATACCAGCTTTTTGCCTTTATCGTGGTCGTAATTGGCGGTTTGGGCAGTTATAGCGGAGCCGCAGCAGGCGCATTGTTGATTGGACTGGCTCGAACGTTTAGTGACCATTTAGTGCTGGAAACAGGCCTACCAACTGCAATCGCCTCGGCCTCAACCGTGCTGGTAATGGCGATCGTGCTATTGCTCAAGCCTGGCGGGATTTTTAATAAAAACTAGGGATCGGTTGTTGGGGGTCGGGGATCGGAACCGCGCAGCACGCGAAGAAGATTTTTAGCCACGAATTGCACGAATTGCACGAAGGTTAGGAATGGAAATAAACACTTATATTCCATATATCGAATAGGATGTGCAACTCCTCTGTTTTGGTCACTAGAAAAAGCGTGGAGTTGGGAAAAGCCGAGGGTTTGGTTCGAGTGGCCGATCCCCAGCCCCTAACCCCCGATCCCTATCTATTACGGAGAAAACCATGCTCAATCCACCATTGTTAGCTGGATTAACCGCCCGTGTTATTCAAACGCCGCGCTTGGCGATGTATGTGATTGAGCGTGGCGACCCAAGCAAACCGCCAATTGTGCTGGTTCATGGCAATGTTTCAGCCGCCCGTTTTTGGGAAGAATTGATGCTGGCCTTGCCTGATGATTATTATGTGATTGCCCCTGATATGCGGAGTTATGGCCGCTCGGAGCGCTTGCCGCTTGATGCAACCCGTGGGGTGCGCGACTTCAGCGACGATCTCGATAGCCTATTGCAAACCCTCAATATTCGTCAACCACACTTGGTTGGGTGGTCGTTGGGCGGCAATGTGGTGCTGCAATATGCCCTCGATTACGCTGCGAATGTGCGTTCGCTGACGCTTGTTGCCCCCGGCTCACCCTATGGTTACGGCGGCACCCAAGGCCTCGACGGCCAACCCAACAGCCCTGACTACGCTGGGAGCGGCGGTGGTACGGCCAATGCTGCCTTTGTCGAAGCCTTGAAAAATGAAGATCGCGGCGATGGCCCTGTTTCGCCACGCACCATTATGAATAGCTTCTACTTCAAACCACCATTCCGCTCAAGCCGCGAGGATGTGTTTGTTGATGAAATGCTTCAGACCTATTGCTCGCCGCAAAACTACCCAGGCGATTTGGTGGCTTCGGCTAACTGGCCGATGGTTGCCCCAGGTACAGGCGGCGTAAATAATGCGCTCTCGCCCAAATATCTGAACCAAAACAGCTTTGCCACAATTCAGCCCCAACCGCCAGTGCTGTGGATTCGCGGCGATGCTGACCAAATTGTCTCTGATGCTTCGATGTTTGATTTATGTATGCTTGGCCAATTGGGCTTAGTTCCAGGTTGGCCTGGTGCGGAAACTCATCCTGCCCAGCCGATGGTTGGCCAAATGCGGGCAGTGCTCGAAAACTATGCCGCTCATGGTGGCCAATATCAAGAAACGGTGCTGGCAAATTGTGGCCACTCACCACAGATCGAACAGCCCAGTTTGTTCAATACGGCTCTACTCGATTTTCTGACCCAAGTTTAGGCGAGGTTTGCTATGCAGCGTTTGCGCCCACTACTGCCACTTGTGGCGATTGGCGGCCTTGCAAGCTTGCCATTTGCCTTTGCCGCCGATACCACCCGCTTTTGGCAAGGGGTTTTCATTCAGATTTTTATTCTGGCGATTTATGCCCTGAGCTACGATTTGCTGATGGGCTACACCGGCATGATTTCGTTTGGCCATGCGCTGTTTTTTGGCGCTGGTGGCTATACCGCCGCCATTTTGTTGCGCCAAGCCGAGCCGCCCTCGATGCTAATTGTGATTGCAGCGGTGATTGTGGTTGGCGCAACTATCGGGGCAGCAGTGGGCGCATTGTCGCTACGGGTCAGCGGGGTCTATTTTTCGATGATTACCCTTGCGCTGGCCGAAATTGCCTTCATCCTGTTTAAAGCCGATGACCCCAAGCTCAAGCCAATTACGGGTGGCGAAATCGGCTTGCAGGGGATTGTCGTGCCAGCAGCGATCGATGCCACGACCTATCGACTGCGCTTTTACTTTTTGACCTTGGCTTGTATGGTTGGCCTGTATTACGCGGCGCGACGCTTAATCAACTCGCCAACAGGCCGGGTATTTGTGGCAATTCGCGAGAATGAGCCACGCGCCACGGCCTTGGGCTATAACACGCTGCATTTCAAATTATTGGCAACATCAATTTCATCAACGATTGCGGCCTTGGCAGGGATGTTGATGGTGCTGTATGAAAAAAGTGCTAGCTTCGAAATGCTCAGTGTTAATCTCACCATTCAAGCCTTGTTGATGACGATCATCGGCGGGATTGGCACGCTGATTGGGCCAATGCTTGGTGCTGCGACCATCCGCTTGCTTGATCATGGCCTCAAAGGCGAATTTATGCAGGCACTTCTGCCAGCGTGGCTGCGCCCCGACTTAGTATTTGGCATCGTGTATGTGGTGCTGGTGTTATTCTTCCCAGCTGGCTTGATGGGGGCGATTCGTAAGTTGCGCGGCAAAACCAGCCGTAGCTCGGTCGAACGTCTACGCCAAGCCATGAAACCAAAGGCTGAATCATGACCTACGAATTTCCGCCAATTGGCATTGCTGCAATCGCGACTTATCTGCCAGCAGCCGTCGAAACTGCTAGCCAAATCGCCTTAGCCGCCAACATCCCCGAAGCTGTGGTGATCGAAAAGCTGGGTATTCGCCAAAAACACTTGGCCGAAGCCCACGATACACCATCGGCCATGGCGGCTGAGGCTGCTCGTAAAGCTTTGGCAATCGCCGAACTCGACCCGCTGGATGTTGATTTGATTATTTATCACGGCAGCGAATACAAAGATTATGTGGTTTGGTCGGCGGCGGCCAAAATTCAACACCTGATTGGGGCGAAACGGGCGTATGCCTATGAAATTTATGCCTTGTGCGCTGGTTCACCAGTTGCCATCAAAACCGCCCGCGATCAAATGCGAGCTGACCCAACGTTGCGCAATATTTTGTTGGTTTCGGCAGCTCGCGAAAATGAGCTTGTGCGCTATGACAACCAACAAGCGCGATTTATGTTCAACTTTGGCGCGGGGGCATCGGCCATGCTGCTGCGCCGCGATTATGCAACCAACCAAGTGCTCGAATCGGCGGTGCTGGTCGATGGCTCGTTTAGCGAAAATGTCGTGATGCGCGGTGGTGGTGCGCGTTTTCCCGCCAGCCAAGCCACGGTCGATGCAGGCTACCATCAACTTGATGTCTTGCAACTTGAAGATATGCGGGATCGCTTGGGCTTGGTTTCACAGCCTAATTTTGTGCAAGTCATTGACCAAGCTGTTACCCGTTCGGGCTATCGGCGCTCGGATATTGATTTTCTAGCAATTACCCATATGAAGCCATCGTTTCACAATGGCTTATTGCACGATTTAGGCTTACGCCCCGATCAAGCAATCTACCTTGATGATTATGGGCATATTCAATCGGTTGATCAACAATTGGCACTTGATTTGGCTCAGCAACGTGGCTTGCTCAAAGCTGGCGATTTGGTGGTGTTGGCAGGTGCTGGCACTGGCTATACTTGGGCCGCAAGCGCCGTGCGTTGGGGATAAACCAAGGCAAAAGTCAAAGGGCAAAAGTCAAAAAGGGGTAGGTATCAGAATCTAGGGGATAGGTTTAACGCAGAGATTCCTAAGGATGAATTATGAGGGATGAAGGATGAAATGGATAGATTTTGAAGTTCTTAGCATCCTTTGCGTTCTTCGTGGTTCGAACCTTCGTGTCACTTCGTGTCCTTCGTGGATCAAAATCCTAGCCCCTGACCTCTGATTAAAGGAGCATTGCAATGTACATTGGTGACTGGCTTGGCAAGCGCGAGTTGCTTACGCCAGAGCGACTAGCGCTGGTTGACGACCGTGATGGCGAGCGCTATAGCTACCGCCAATTGAATAGCCGTGCCAATCGTTTGGCTGCGAGTTTGCGCCAACGTTTTGGTGTAGGCAAAGGCGATCGGGTGGCGATTTTGGCCAAAAATCAAATTGGCTACCTCGATGCTTTATTCGCCACTGGCAAGCTTGGGGCGATTTTAGTGCCACTCAACTGGCGCTTAACCGAGCATGAATTAATTTATATGCTCAAAGATAGCGCATCGAGTGTGTTGCTCTACGATAGCCAATTTGCGCCGCTGCTGCCAACCTTGTGCAGCCAAACCCCAATCAAGCAGTGTGTTCAGTTTGGGCCTGAATACGAGCAACTGCTGGCGCAAGCTAGCGATTTGCCGATCAGCGAATCGGTTGATCTCGATGATCCGCACTTGATTTTGTATACCTCGGGTACAACTGGCGCTCCCAAAGGCGCAGTACTTTCGCATCGGGTGCTGGTGTGGAATTCGCTCAATACCAATGTTGGCTGGGATTTACATGCCGATGATGTGAGTATTATTCATACGCCGTTGTTTCATACTGGCGGCCTGAATGTGCTAACCCTGCCCATTTTGCATGCTGGAGGCACAATGGTTTTGATGCAAGAATGGAACCCCGAACGCTGTTTGCAATTGATCGAGCAAGAGCATGTAACGATCTTTTTTGCAGTGCCAACCATGTTTGAGATGCTGTTGCAAGCGCCCAATTTTGCCCAAACCAACCTCAGCAGCCTACGTTTTTGCATCGCTGGCGGCTCGCCCTGTCCAATTCCCTTGATCGAAGCCTATCAGCAGCGCAATATACCGTTTCGCCAAGGCTATGGCCTGACCGAAGTTTCGGTTAATTGCTTCACGCTCAACCCCGAGGATGCCATTCGTAAGGCTGGCTCGGTTGGCAAGCCGATTTTTCACCTCGATGCACGCATTGTCGATGAGGCAGGTCGCGATGTGCCGACCAACAGCATTGGCGAATTGATTTTATATGGACCGACGGTGTGCAATGGCTATTGGCGCAATCCGGTCGCAACCGCTCAGGCCTTGCAAAAAGGTTGGTTCTACACAGGCGATCTGGCGCGGGTCGATGCTGAAGGTTATTTCTACATCGTTGATCGCAAAAAGGATATGTATATTTCTGGCGGCGAGAATGTTTACCCTGCTGAGGTTGAAAACGTGCTCTATCAGCACCCTGCGGTACAAGAATGCGCCGTGATTGGTATTCCCGACAGTCGTTGGGGCGAGGTTGGGCGGGCTTTAGTAGTGTTGCGGCCAAGCACGCAGCTCGATGAGCCAAGCTTGATCGCCTTTTGTCGTGAACGCCTTGCCAGCTACAAAACCCCCAAATCGATTTATTTTCTGCCCGACTTACCACATAACGCCAGTGGTAAGGTCGTCAAGCCTGAGCTACGCAAGTTGTTTGGGTATTAGAACATAGAGCAAAGAACATAGAACATAGGGATCAGGGGTTAGGGACTAGGGGCCAGGTTTGATCCACGAAGGACACGAAGCGCACGAAGGACTGATTTGTAGAATTTCATCCTTCATCCGTATTCCCGATCCCCAGCCCCCAACAACCAATCCCCACTATTCAAAGGATTTCAACCATGAGCTATACAATTGGACAAAGCGCTCGTTTGCGCAAAACAATTACCGAAGCCGATATTATTTTGTTTGCGGGAATTTCGGGCGATGCCAACCCGGTGCATATCGACGAAATTGCTGCACGTGAATCACGTTTTGGGCGGCGGATCGCCCATGGGATGCTGGGTGCTGGCCTGATTTCAGCGGTAATTGGCATGCATCTGCCTGGCCCAGGCACAATTTACCTTAACCAAACCTTGGCTTTTCGCAGCCCGATTTATATTGGCGATACGGTCACGGCCTATGCCGAAATCAAAAGCCTGCGCGACGATAAACCAATTGCCACATTAATCACTCAATTACTGAATGAAGAAGCCAAAATCTTGATTGAGGGCGAGGCGATTGTGCTGCTGCCAAGCTAAAATCAAGCACCAACCAAGCCGACAGCCGCTCAAATTGGGGCGGTTTTTTCATGCTTGACAGCTAGTTTCGATCATCGCTATGCTTTGGCTGAATTTAATCTGATCGTGAGCAACCAATGCCTAAATTTTTGCACAAATTTGCCCAACCACGCCTGATTTGGCTAGCCTTTGGTATAGCCATGACCCAATTGTTGATTAGCAATCTGTTGGCGAGCCTATTTCATTCGTGGACTGGAGGCTATGGCTTGTTGGATTTGGGCGGTGGCGCGAACGCATTTTCAGCCAAATCTAGCGTTACGCCCGAACTAGCCTATCAATTAATCAGCAATTATGGCGAACAGCGCAGCAGCCATGTGTGGCTGATTGTGCCCGACATGCTGTTACCGATTGGGGTTTGGCTCTTTTTTGGGCTAGCGTTGCTGCGGCTGACTCGTGATGCTCAAGGTTGGCAACGTTGGCTACCAGCCTTGGCGAGCCTCTATTTCTGCGCCGATTATGCTGAGAATATTTGCGAAGCTCTGATGTTATTGCAATATCCAACCCAATTGCCAACTGTGGCAATGCTCTGGACTTGGTGTTTTACGCTCAAAAATCTTGCCGTTGGTTTAAATATTGGGGCAATCTTGCTGTTATTCCTGTGGCGCTGGCGACGAGCTAAATCAGATTAAACGAAAAAGGCCCGCAGCTTGATTGCGGGCCTTGGGCTAGCAGGAAAGTCTATTCAGCGGCGCGGCTGCCTAATTGTTCATTGAGCAAGAACAACGCACCTGGGTGATCGCCAGCCATTTTGAGCTTTTCGACCACATCCGAGGCACTCTTTTCTTCCTCGACTTGCTCGGTAATAAACCATTGCAAGTGAATTTGGGTGGCATGATCGTTTTCTTTGATCGCCAGATCGTAGAGCGAGTTGATCAACGCAGTAACTCGTTGTTCGTGATGCAAAGCCATTTCAAACACTTCAAGCGACGAATTGAAGCTTGATTGAGGCTGGGCCATAGCTTGCAGCACAGCACGGCCACCACGATCGTGCAGATAATCGAACAGCTTCATGGCGTGCACGGTTTCTTCTTCGTACTGCAGGCGCATCCAATGAGCAAAGCCACTTAAATTAACCGACTCGAAGTAGGCCGACATTGAGAGATACAGGTAGGCCGACTCAAATTCATGCTTGATTTGGTCGTTAATCGCGGCTTCAATGGTTGGATTAATCATACGCTGCGAACTCCTTCGCTATGAAGACCTCTGCTAATGTGGGTAGTTTAGGCTATCTAGCGCCGAAAAACAAGGGCTTAGCCAGCTGTATTTGATCCACGAAGGACACGAAGTGCACGAAGAATGGAACCACGAAGCACGCGAAGACCGTGAAGGATGTGAATATCCAGCTTCCCGACCCCCGATCCCTAGCCCCTGACCCCTAATGACTATGTTCTCTGCTGTATGTTCTTTGCTCTAAACTTTCATCCTTCATCCTTTTATCAGATGAGCCTCAGTTGCGAGCCATGGCCTGAAATGTGATTAACCGCTAGAGTAAGGGTGTATCTGAAGGAGGATTCAATGCGTTCTTTGAAATATATGAGTTTGGCGTTATTGCTAGTAGCCTGCGGTGGCCAAAGCCCAACAACGACCACTCCAGCAGCAACGACCAATTTACCAGCCCAAGCCACCGCCACCATCCAAACTGGCTCGGCAGCAACGAGCATTCCCACAACCGCGCCGCAAGCGACGGTTGCCACGGCTAATCAAATTAACTTGAGTGCGCCGCCCGCCGATGCCGTGCTAACCGATTCGGTGCGCGTGGCAGGCACAATCGTGTTCACGCCATTCGAAAAAACCTTGCGCCTCGTGATTCAAACCAACGACGGCAATATTCTGTATGAGGGGCCAATTAATACCACTGGCGAATATGGCAGCAGCGCAACCTTCGATGTGACCGTGCCAATCGTCGCAGCAGCAAGTGGTCCAGGTGTAATCAAGGTGATCGAAGATGATATGAGCGGCGAATTGCCCTATCGCACAATTGCCGAACAACCAGTCCAATTTAGCTCAACTTCTGCCGAGCCAAGCCCTGCCGAGCCAAGAATTTTGATCGAATTGACTGAGCCAGCGATGCATGCTGTCGTTGGTAATCCATTGAATTTCAAAGGCACGCTCTCGGCAATGCCTTTTGAAAAAAATGTGGTGATCGAAGTCTATGATAGTGAATTGCATTTGCTCGGCCAGACCAGCGTGATTGCTGATGGCGAATATGGCTCAGCCGGAACATTCAGCGGCAGTATCAATTTTCAAGCACCTTTGAGCAGCCGCATCGGTCGGATTGTAGCCTATACAACATCGCCCAAAGATGGTTCAGTCGTTGGGCGTGACGAAGCAACTCTGACGTTGCCTGCTTGGAATGGCACAGGCGCATATTTGGCCCAACCTGCGCCCGAAACCAGTGCCTTCTTGCCACTGCATGTTGAAGCAGTCGGTTTGAACAGCGATAATTACACCGTGCGTTTGCGCTACGCCGACGGCACCCTGTTGGAAAACAAGACCCAAGCCTACAACGGTTATTTGGCGTTGAGTTTGATGTGGGACAAAAATCCACCCATTTTACCCAACCAAGGCGCAATTTTAGAGTTGGTCAAGGCTGATGGCACGGTTGAATTAAGCCAAAATCTGTATATGCAAGATCTGACCAGCCAACCGACCACGAGCGTCGAAGTCTCTTGGTTAGCTGGCGAAGGCTCAATCAACGGGGTTCGAACCTTACCAAAAACCTCAAGTGTCGCTAGCGCTGCCCTACGTGAATTGGTTTGGGGGCCAGTTGGTGAAGATTCAGCCTATAGCACAGCGATTCCTAGCCCCAAAATTATTGCCGATTACACTGGTGATAAAACCGGCTGGACTGGGCGGGTGCATCTACGCTCAGTGCGGATCGAAGGCGATACCGCCTACGTCGATTGGAGTCGCGAAATGCGAGCATGGGGCGGCGGGTCAATGCTACTTGAATCACTACAAGCTCAAGTGGACCTAACGCTCAAGCAATTTCCCCAAGTCAAAAATGTCGTTATGACCGTTGAAGGCAGTGAAGAAGTGCTCCAACCTTAAATTCTCGCTCCCCTAGTGAGGTTTAAACGCGCACAGGTTGACGACTGGATATCAATTCATATTCCCAGTCGTCAACCACCTGTCGCCGCTTGAGCCGATATATGCAATCGCTAGCCATTTGGCGAAATTCAGGCCTAAAGGTTTGTGGTGTTGGTAAGCTATATTCAGCTTCTCAGATCATGCTTTATTCATTTATAATAGCTGATCAAGCTCGGCTAGCATTGCCACTCGTGCGGTTGCGGGCAAACCTGCGGCAATATGACTTTGGGCAATCGCAGTTAATTCAGGCCCGCATTCAGCCGCAGTAAGCGCCCGAAAGCCCAAACGCGCATAAAACAGGGCATTCCAAGCAATATCGTTGAAGGTCAATAAGCTCATGTGGCGATAACCCTGTTGTTTGCCCCATGCTGCCACAGCCTTAATCAACCCTCTGCCTACGCCACGCTGCCCATGATCGGGGTGGACATCCAGTTCGCTTAGATAAACCTCGCCATCGACGATTCTCGCCAACGCAAAGCCTACAGGCGTAGCATCAGCATCAATGGCAACCCACACGCCATCCCGATCAACATAAGCTTGCAAATCGTCGATGGTTGCTGGTGGCCAGGCGGCGATAAAGGCATGCTGGGTGGGCAAAAAAAGCTGGGCGGCGGCAACTTCAATCGCTGGCAACAAGCTTAATTCAGCCTGAGTTGGCCGACGAATTGTATAATTTGGCTGCATTAACCTACCTCACAAACGTATGCTAGCAATTGCCAAGGCTAAAAAAACTCCCTTGGCCTATTGACCAAAGGAGTGAGACCCACTTCAGATTTAGGCTGTTGGTGGGCGCAGATAGGTGCGATCGGGCAAGCTGGCTAGCTCACTTTCCTCATTTTCAGCATCATCTTCTAAAACAGGCATAGGTGCTTGAAAGCGATGCAAGGCTTCGAGCACTTTGCTGACATTCTGCATCAAATCGCGAATTTCTTGGCGTAGCTCGTGTTCTTCGTGCAATGCTTCGCCAAAAGGCCACGATTGACGGCCAGTGACCGTGCCAACAAAGGCCATATATTCGCCAGTGAAATGCAATTGCACATCAATATCGAGCGGCTGAAAATCAAAGGTTTTTTCTTTAGTTGCGGTCTGAATTGCTTCGGTCAATTGGGGAATATTGACCACATTGAAGCGCTGTTCTTCAGTTAATGGAATGGCATAGGTCAGATCAAAATCGAGATCAACGTTGTAGGCACAGCCTTCAATCGCGTGCAAACATGGCTCATCACTATCATGATAGAGCGCACAAATTGCATCGCTGCCCATCACTGAAATAGCCGTAAGCGCCGCATCCCAAGTAAAACTAATCGTCGCGACCACATGTTCCATATGTTGATCGCGCTGCTTGGCAGGTTGGCAACTAATGCTCAACGTCCGCGCTAAAGAATGCGGATCTAGCTGTTCCTGCGAAAATTGAATCGCCAAACCTGCTCGCTCCGCCTCGCTAATTAATACCGTAACCACCGCTTCATACGTTAACATCTTCGCTCCTTTCAGCGAGGCTTGTTTCGTTCATGGTCATTATAGCACTCTCGACCATGAGCAAAGGGGCTAGAGTTGCTCAATTAACGTCACATAGGGGCCATAACAGCCCCTAGCAGCAAAAGCTCCCGTTACTGGAAACCTCTAAATATCGCAACCTTGGGTTAATGTTTGAATCAGCACTGTCGCTGGGCCGCTTGCTTGCAAATAGCCACTATTCAAGCGCCAGATGTCGGCTCGCTGACTTGCCCCATAACAGCCAACCCACATGGCCTTGGTATCAGCCAAGATAATTGTCTGCAAAAAGGCCGCCGCCTCGGTTTCAACTGGCGTTACATTGACATAGACGCTCAGTTGGTTGCTTTGGCGTAAGTTATCGGGCACGCTTGGCAAGGTTCCTTCAACCCACGTTTCAGCCGTTTTAGCTTGATCATCCTGAGCTAAGCCAGCGTAATAGCCAAACAATACCTCAGGAATTGTGGTTTGCTGGCTAAGCGCTAGTTGCTCAAGTGGCGTGCCACATTCCCGCGCCTGCTGATCAAGCACTCCCAACACATCATTGGTGGTGGTTGGTATGGAGTTGCTTGAGCTTAATTGCCATGGGCTATTGACATCAGCCCGGGTTGCGAGATAGCAAGCAGTATCCGCCCGCGCACCACCATCGCTCATCCCCAACAACACAATCCCTGCCATGCGTGCTTCGGTTTGGCTTGCGTTGTAGGTTGGCGCAGTCACCAAGCCTACCACTAAATCGATGCCAAAGAAACTCGCGCTAAACCCGCCTTGATCAATGCCGCCTGGTGGAGTCGCCCAATAGCGATAGGCCCGTTCATACTCGCCACGATTGAGCGCATTGATCAGCGAGCGAAAGAGCTTAACTGGCGTTGTTTGATCATCAAAGGCATTGGGTTGAGGCAGCGTATCTAGCGGAGTTGCCGCGCTCGTCGTTGGGCTGGCCACCGCCGGAGTTGCCTCGCTCGTCGTTGGGCTGGCCACCGCTAGCGCTTGGGTTGGGCTAGCCTCAGGTTGCACAGGAACCCCAACGGTTGGCGCTGGAACTTGATTAGCGCAACCAGCCAAAACCAGCAGCGCCAGCAACCACCCGCGCCGTAAAAAGACCTTCATCGATCAAACTCCTTTATTTTTTCCAGGTCGTTTTGCTTTGCCAGTCGCTACGAGCCAAAGGCTTGGGAGTAACCGCAGGCTTGCCAACATACAAAAATCCCAACAGTTTGGTTGGAGCTTCAAAACCCACAGTTTTGGCAACAATCTCGTGCGTGCCAATCGGGCCACTCGACCATTTAGCAGCTAAACCAAGATGCGCCGCCATGAGGTGGGCATTTTGTACAGCCATGGCGACGGCAGCCAATTCTTCCCATTCGGGATTTTTGGGCTGTGGCTGCATGCCCAGGGCAATCCAAACCGGGGCCATCCAGACTTTATCGCGCTGTTTGGCCTCTTGAAATGGATCGCCTTGAGCGGCTGCAACCAGCGCCGCGCCTAATTCGGCACGAGCTTCGCCGCTATAAACCACAAAGCGCCAAGGCTCAGTCACACCATGGCTGGGAGCCAAGGTTGCTGCCTGTAGAATTAATTCAATTGCCGAGCGCTCGATTGGCTCAGGCGAAACTTCTTTCAAGCCATATGATCGGCGTTGGGCTAAAAAGGCCAAAACTTCGTTGCTGGTTGCCATTACCAAACCTCACGAACTAAAATCAGTTACTGTAAAGAGTAGCATGAATCAGCGATCATGCGATTTCCAGCCAAAGGCTTGGGCTTCCCAACTCAGCAAATCACCCTCAATATGCTCCTGACAACCAAGTTGCTCGAGCATCAACATAATTTGGGCACGATGATGCATGCTATGGGTAATTAAATGGCCGATCGTGCCGCCATAAGTTTTTTGAACTGGCGGATCATCCAATACATCAGCATACACAGCATCCCAGCGTTGCTCACGGCTGATCGTGCGGGCAATTGCGGCAAAATCGCGGCCTGCATTACTCAAGCGTTGCAGTAAGCCCTCAATTGAGGTATCGGTTAGATCGCGCACAGGCCGTTCGGCCATGAGATCGCACCAACTCTCCATGTTTTCGATGATATGCTCAAAACACTCGCGTAAACTCCGCTGATCGATTGCAAATTGCTGATCAAGTTGGGCTGGGCTGAGGCTTTGCGCTTGCAGTAATAATTGGCGGGTCGTCCACACATCATGGCCAAGCAAACGATCTAACAAATCCATCGCGCATCCTTATTAACTAAAATTATCCGAATCAAAAGTATCCAGCTACCAAACTTCACCCTCGCGCCATTCGGCTGAGATCGGTGCATCCAGATCGAGCAGACCGGTTTTGGGCAAACGTAAAATCATCACTTCCTCACCTGGAGTTGGCTCAATCCCTTGCTCGGTGCGAATCGACAACGGCCCGCGCCAGAGTTCCCAACCAAGTCGCTGATAAAACGCCGCATCCGATGGGCTAAGCGCGGCTAGCTCAAAATCGTTGATCGCCTTGGCTAAATGACGCAAGACGTGGCTGGCATAGCCCTTTTTCTGATGATCGGGATGGGTGGCGACGGCTTCGATATAGGCAGTACGGCGGGGAGCTTCGTCGCCAATTTGCAACCAGCGCTCAACCCACATCGCATGGCTAACTAGCGCTGAGTCAAGCCAACCCAAGACATGAACTGGATTTTCATAAATCAGCGATGAAGAAAAATCTTCTTCATAGGCCAAACTACACAGTTCTAAAATCGCCTGTGCTTCATCAGTGGTTAAATCGGCACTTTTGCAAATTTGCAGGGTTAATTCGCCAGCCATTGCAGCATCCTTCCAAATCAAAAAAGCCTAGGCAAGCCTAGCATAGCCTGAGCAAATTGGCGTGCAACTCAAGGCCGATTGGGGTGGTGCAAATCGCCTGCTGCTGGCGCGAAAGCATTACCGCCTAAGCTAGCGTTGTGTAGTATACTAAGCCACAACGCTATTCTATTCTTCTCTAGCTGGTGTGCTGCTATGACGAACGCTGCGTACACACGCCTAAAACCGCAGATCATCACCGGTCGCCGGATTCTGCTGACGGCTTTTGTTACCCCGAATGACGATTATTTCGAGCCGCCTGACGGATGGATCGACCCGATTGAAGTTGCGCTCTATGGCAATAGTTTTGGCTGTAATTTGGCAACGCCCAATGGCAACAAGCGCTATATCGATTCCTACAACCGCGATGAGGTTTTGTGGACGACCAATAGTTTGATGCAGAATTGCCAGTTGCGGCCAGATTGGGGCTACTCCAATAATTCAACCCTTGATCTTAGCCGCTTGGCTCGGTTTGTTGGGCGGTTTACCAAGGCATGTGTGGCAATCTATCGCCATAATCATCCACCAGTTACGGTTGGGATGGCAATTATTCCTGCTCAAGGGCTACAATTGCTCGATAGTCAGACCAATTCGCCATTTGGGCCGTTGGTAACCCAAGCGCGGGTGGTGGCGCAAACGGCGCTTGAGGCAGGAGCCGACGAGCGTTTGCTGCAAACGATTCGCGATGGTTTATTATCTATTGCAGGCAGCTAAAATGGTAGCTCAGTTAGCGCTCGCAGACACACCGAGGTGATTGATGGGCAGTCAAATTACAACTGATGCTGGCATTCCGGTTGAGCCAATTTATCGTGATAACGACCGCCAGCCCGAACCTGATGCTGGCCAGTTTCCCTATACCCGCGGCATTTACCCCACGATGTATCGAGGCCGTTTGTGGACGATGCGTCAATATGCTGGCTTTGCTTCGGCCCACGAAACCAACGAACGCTTCCGCTATTTGCTCGACCAAGGCCAAATGGGGCTTTCCGTCGCCTTTGATCTACCAACCCAGCTTGGGCTCGACTCGGATGATCCACGGGCTGAGGGCGAGGTTGGCAAGGTCGGGGTGGCAATTGATTCAATCGACGATATGGCAACCTTATTCGCTGGCATTCCGCTAGATAAAGTTAGCACCTCGATGACGATTAATGCGCCCGCCAGTGTGCTGTTGTTGTTGTATGAGTTGGTTGGCGCTCAACAAGGCGCGGCCTCGAAAACGCTCACGGGCACAATTCAAAATGATATTCTCAAGGAATACGCTGCGCGTGGAACCTATATCTTTCCGCCACGGCCTTCGATGCGGCTGATTACCGATACCTTTGCCTATTGCGCCGAGCGGATTCCCCGCTGGAACACGATTAGCATCAGCGGCTATCATATTCGCGAGGCAGGCGCAACGGCGGTGCAAGAATTGGCCTTTACCTTGGCCAACGGCATTGCCTACGTTCAGGGCGCGATTGATGCTGGCTTGCATGTCGATGAATTTGGCCCACGTTTATCGTTCTTCTTCAATGCCCACAACAATTTCTTTGAAGAAATCGCCAAATTTCGTGCTGCTCGCCGCATGTGGGCCACAATTATGCGTGAGCGTTTTGGTGCAACCGATGAACGGGCCTTGACCTTGCGCTTCCACACTCAAACTGGCGGCTCGACCTTAACCTCACAGCAACCACTCAACAACGTGGTGCGGGTAACTTTGCAAGCCTTGGCGGCGGTGATGGGCGGCACGCAATCGCTGCACACCAACGGCTTTGATGAAGCGCTTTCGTTGCCCACCACCGAAGCTGCAACCCTCGCCTTGCGCACCCAACAAGTCATCGCCTATGAAAGTGGTGTGACAGCTAGCGCCGATCCCTTGGGTGGTTCGTATTTGGTCGAAAGCATGACCGACGAGATTGAGCAACGCGCCTTGGAATTAATTCGGCATATCGACGATTTGGGCGGCGCAGTGCGGGCTGTCGAAGATGGTTTCGTGCAAGCGCAAATTATGGATACCGCCTACGAGTATCAAAATCGGGTCGAAAGTGGAGAGCAACTGGTGATCGGGGTCAACAAATTTGTAACCGATGATGCGCCAGTGCCAATCTTCAAGCCCAACGAAGCGGTAGCCGCCGAACAATGTGCCAAATTGACCAAACTGCGGGCCGAGCGCGATCAAGCGGCGGTTGATGCGGCTTTGGCCGATTTGCAACGCGCCGCCGAGGGCAGTGCCAATGTGCTCTATCCAATGCGCGAAGCCTTGAGCCAACGGGCAACTGTTGGCGAGGTTTGTGGCGTATTGCGCCGAATTTGGGGAGAATATCGACCTGATGTGGCGATCTAAGGGTGTTGTTTTAGCAAGTGTGGTGGTGATCGTGCTGATCATCACCACACTTGCCCCAAATCTATTTGAGCAGATTGATGGCAACGTTGGCAGTTATCTGATGGTTGGCGTTGCGTTGGCGGCGGTTGCTGCTTGGTGGTGGCGACGCAAACAAGCCTAGTTTGCTGGCTTGCCAGTTGTAATCAAACTCAGCAAATCTTCGCCCCACTGGGCTAATTTTTGGCTCCCAATGCCTTTAATCGTGCTTAATTCTTGGGTATTGGTTGGCTGGTAGGCCGCCAAATCAAATAACACGCTATCGGGAATAATCATATAGTGCGGTAGATTGAGCTTACGGGCCTGCTCGGAGCGCCAGCTTTTGAGCAACAGCAACAATTCGCCATCAGCCTGAATCTGCTCATCTTTGGCCGAATCACGTTTGCCCTGAATGTTGAGCACTGGCAAAGTCTGAGGATCATTCAAAACCGCGCGGCCTGCACTATTCAAGGCCAACAACGGATATAAGCCCTGCTGCTGGCGATCCAACAATTGAGCCTCAACCAACGCCTCAACTACAACCTCAATTTGCTCCATCGTGGCATGGGCTAAAACGCCATGATCCGGCGAACGCTTGGCATCGCTGACCCCTTTGAGCAAGCGCACCAAGCCAGTTCGACCCAAGGGATAGGGCAAACGAGTTAGCGTTGCCAATACTTGCAAGGCAATGTCACGTTGTTGATTGCCAGTGCGTTTGGGAGCCGCCACGACTGCCACCAAGGTAGCTCCTTGATAGGCCAACGTTCCAGCATCAACCAACACATCAATCTCGGCACGAATCGAGTCAAACGAGCGTTCGGAGAGTGCTCCAAACAACGGATGCGAACTATAGCCTCGTGAGCCAGCCAAAATATGCGCCAAATCGCGGCTAGTTAATTGTTGGGGATGTTCGCGCACCGCCTCAACCATAATCCGTTGATGGTCGCTGATCGCCCCGCCATTGCCCCAATTGGAGCCAACCAGCGGCATGGTTTGGGGCTGCAAAACATTTGGTGGTCGGCTGATGGTGATGCGGCCTGATTGGCAAATATCACAGGCATTACCACAAGCAGGCAGGCGTTGGCCAAACTGCGCTGCCAAAATTCGATGGCGGCAATGGCTGGCCTCAACATATTGAGTTAATGAATCGAGTTGGCGTTCTTGGGTGCTGCGCCACTGCTTCAACACCTGATACATTCGTTCGCGGGTATCTTTGGGCGATGGCAAAACTTCGAGCAAAACTTCCCGCGCCACGCCTTCGTAGCCCAGCAAGCCTTGTTCTTGCCAAGCGAGCAAGGTTGGCTCAAGCTGGCTAGGAGCAATCCGCAAGGCAGCGGCTAAATCGAGGCTATTCACATCTTGCCACCAACGCCCCAAGCTAAACCACTCACAAAGTTGGTTAATTTCGGGCGTGGCAGGGGCTTCACCACGGCGCAATTTGCAAACTCGCGGTAAATCGAAATGGCGACGCACCAGCCCAACATGCTCCAAAATCCCCAAGCCAACCCGCAAACGAGTTTCATCAAAGCCCGAAAGCTCCATCAACTGGGCTTGATTGATCATGCCTTGGCCTTTGCCGATTTGCCCCAAAACAGCCTTATAGAGTTCGCGTAATTCTTCGACTCCAAAATGGCTACTTTCAAGCCATTCCTTGAGTTGGCGTTTATCGAAAAAGTTATAGAGCATAATGCAACGCGAGATTTGGCCATCGCGGCCTGCTCGCCCAGCTTCTTGGGCATAATCTTCTAGCGATTTGGGCAAATTGGCGTGAATCACCGCCCGCACATCACGTTTGTCAACGCCCATGCCAAAAGCGATGGTGGCAACAATTACGCGAGTTTCGCCACGCATAAAGCGATCTTGGATGGCATCGCGGTCGGGGCAGCCAGCGTGATAGGCTTCGGCCACAACACCAGTTTTGCGCAAGTGTTCAGCCAATTCTTCACAACTATTGCGCGAACGGGCATAGACAATAATTGCGCCATCAATTTGGCTGCACAAACTAAGAATCGCTGCTTGTTTTTTCTCTTTATTCGAGGCTTTGATCAATTCGAAGTGTAAATTTGGCCGAAAAACGTTGGTTCGCACGGTTTCTAAATCGCCAAGTTGCTCGCAGATCGCTTTTTCGGTGGCTGGGCTGGCGGTTGCCGTCAAGCCCAACACCAGCGGATTGCCAAGCTCGCGCAGTGCTTCGCGAATAAACAGATAATCGGGGCGAAACGAGAAACCCCACAACGACACACAATGTGCTTCATCGACGACAAATAACGAAATGCCAACTTGCTGCAATGCATAAAGAAATTGGCGTTGGCGCAACCGTTCGGGCGCAACATAGACTAATTTATAGCGACCCTCGCTCAAACCGCGCAACCGCGTGCGCACCTCATCGAAGGGAATTGCACTGTTGATAAAGGTCGCTTGTTCGCGTACCGCCTCAGGCAAGCCATCAAGTTGATCTTTCATCAAGGCAATCAGCGGCGAGATCACGATTGTGGCGTGGGGCAGCAGCAGTGCTGGCAATTGATAACACAACGATTTGCCAGCGCCTGTCGGCATCAAAGCCAGGGTTGATCGGCCAGCCATCACCCGTTCGATCACTTGTTGCTGACCACTACGAAAGCCAGGCAAGCCAAAATGCTCACGTAAGGCTTCGGTCAACTCATTGGCTAAGGCCGTCGTCTGGGCTTCAGCTTCATCGAAGGTAAACAGCGGCGTTTCAGGATCAACCAATGTCATATGCGCCTCAAAAGTAGCAAATCCGTTTCTAAGCATATCACATGATTGAATCGTGGTGGACAACCCAAGAGTACAAACCAACACTAGTGATAAACGACGGGCTTTCTAGGGCGACCGAGCGAGAGCGACGGTTGTCGGAATGGGATTGATTCAGTGCGCCAGGGCTGGTATACTCGGCCTATGACCTCGGTTGGTGCATGGAGAGGGTTAAGCACCAAACATATTTATTCCTCTTAGAATTCAACAGATCGTTATAGCCAAATCGTGCTGAAAATCAGCATGCTCCAGAACCAATCGATCTGCCTAGAATCACAGATTGCCGACTAATAGCAACGGAGCCGCTGTCTATGAGTGTGCCAATCGTTCAAATTCAGTACCAACAGCTCGAACACCTTGCTCAACGCTTCGCCAAGCAACAAACCCAGGTTCAGGCAATTCTACAAAGCTGAAGACAATGCAGAAGATCAAAAGCAGGCAGCCAACCAAGCTCTAGCTACCAGTCTAGGCTACAATCCAAATCAAATTTGGCGTGAAGGCGATCCAATCGATGCGGGGAGCATTGTCTTTTTTGTCAGCGGTGGCAGCCCACTCAGCCACGTTGCGATGGCGACTGGCCGTGAGATCAATGGGTCACCCGAGTTAATCAGTTTGTGGAATCAACCAAACAGTATCGAGAGTGTGCAATTTACGTCTATCGCTGCATTGAACAGCTCCGATTACACCATCAGCATTGCGCCAAACCCTTGGCTGAACGATTAAGACTCAGCGTGGTACAATATTCAGCAGATTATTTTTAGCTGAAACGACGATCATGATGGATATTTTAGTCATCGCTTTTTATAAATTTGTCGATCTGCCCGATTTTGCCGCCAAGCGCGAGCCATTGCGCGATTTTTGCAACCAACGCGGGATCAAAGGCACGATTTTGTTGGCACACGAGGGAATTAATTCAACCGTTGCTGGCTCCGAGCCAGCCATGCGCGAATTGTTGGAGTTTCTGCGCAGCGATTCACGCCTCGCCGATTTGGTTTGGAAGGAATCGTGGACCAACGAAATTCCCTTTCAGCGCATGAAAGTGCGTTTGAAAAAGGAAATTGTGACCCTCGGTATGCCCGAAATCAACCCTAACGATGGTGTTGGCACCTATGTTGATGCCGAGCAGTGGAATGCCTTGATCAACGATCCTGAAGTTGTGGTGATTGATACCCGCAACGATTATGAAGTTGAAGTTGGCACATTTCCCCAGGCACTCAATCCCAAAACCGATTCGTTCCGCGAATTTCCGGCGTTTGTTGAGCAAAACCTTGATCCTCAGCAACATCCCAAGGTGGCGATGTTTTGCACTGGCGGCATTCGCTGTGAAAAAGCCACGGCCTATATGCTGCGCAAGGGTTTTCAAGCAGTCTATCATCTTGAAGGCGGCATTTTGAAATACCTTGAAACGGTCGAGCCAAGCGCCAACCAATGGCAAGGCGAGTGCTATGTGTTTGATCAACGGGTTGCGGTCGATGAGCAACTCAAGCCAGGCCACTACGATTTGGATCAGCCAACGGGCTTGCCCCGTAAGCGCGAGGAAGCAAGTTTATGACCGTGATCGCTTTAGCCGGAGCCACGGGCTACACTGGCCAACGGATTATCAGTCAAGCCGCCAACAATTCTGAATGGCAAGTACGGGCTTTGGTGCGCCAAAGTGCCACCAGCAAAACTCATTTTCCCCTTGGCCAAGCCTTTGCGATCTGCGATTTTGCCGATCAAGCGAGTGTTGAGGCAGCGCTTGAGGGCTGCGAGGCGGTATTTCAAACGATTGGCACAACCCAAGCTCAATTTAATACCGATGTCAGCTACGAAACTGTCGATTATGGCACAACCATCGCTTTGATCAAAGCAGCCCAAGCGCAAGGAGTCAAGCGTTTTGTGCTGCTTAGCTCGGCGGGCGCGGGCTTGCCGCTCGGCTCATACTTACGTTGGAAGGCCAAAACCGAAAAAGCTGTGCGCGAAAGCGGACTCGATTGGACAATTCTGCGGCCTGCGGCGATTGTCGGGCCAAGCCGCCGCGCAATCCAACTAGCAAGCATGCCGTTTGCGCTGCTCAGCAAATTGCCTTTGATTGGGCGCTTAGGCGCAATTATGCGGCCAGTTGATGTCAACGATTTGGCGTTGAGCTTTTTCAAGTGCCTCGCAGACGAAACTACGATTGGCAAAACGCTTGAAGGTCGCTCATTCTGGCGCTTGATTCGCTAACGAGGTGCTAAATGCAACATCTACCAACTGAAGCTTTAATTGCCCGATTGCGAGCCTTACACCTTGGCTCGGCAGTTGAGCCTGCGCTCCAACTAGCGGTCGATCGCAATGCTGGGCGCATGCGGCCACTCAGCGATCAGCCCTATTTGTATCATTTGGTAGAAGTTGCAGTGCAAATTGTCGAGGTGTTTGGCATTCGCGATGAAATTGCCACGGTGATTGCGCTATGGCACGATTTGCTTGAGGATGATCAAATTAGCCGCGACGAATTGCTGCATTACATCAACACCCGCCCTGCTTTGGTGCGGCTTGGCGATTTGTTGCCCTTGCTCGATGGCTTGAATCGGCATAACAAAACCACCGAACAATATTATTCAACGATTGCGATCTTGCCACCGCAAGCATTTTGGGTCAAAACCAGCGATTTGTTGAGCAACACCAAGCCCATGCCCTTGCTCGATTGGCAGCGACTCAAGCCGCGTTGGATCGCCAAATACAGTGTTGAACTAGCGCGTGAGGTGCTTGATGTTGGCCGTTTCGAACAAAAACGGGCTTATCCCACGATTCGCAATGCCCTGCTTGATGTGCAACAACGGCTGATTAGCGGCCTGCAAAACGACGAGGATCGTTGGCACGAAATTGCGGCCTACGATCCTCGCTTTATCAGTTCGGCCCAGCGCCTACTTAATCTCGAACTAGGGTCACGAGCTTAAACGATTCAGCCAATTCGCACTCAACTCCAGCTTCACGCGCCGATTTGGCGGTAGCAACCGCCCAGTCGCGCATCATTGGCTCTGGCTCCCAATCGCCCAATTGGCATTTGTGTTCGCGCAAAGCCTTGAGTTTGAGCTGAAAATCCTCTTCGGTCAAGCCAACCCACGTATCAACCCGCTCGCCACCCATCAAATAAACTTGTCGCACATTGTGGGGTTCTAGCCCTTCCTCTAACAGATCAGGGAAGATCAAACGGGTTGAAGCTGCTGGCATAATTGCCCCAAAAGTGGCATTGCCTGCCGCCACATGGTCGGGATGGTTCAAATAATCATCACTGTAGCGAAATGATGGATCTTGGCAAACCACAATATCCGGTTTGTAGCGCCGAATCACCCGCGTAATGGCTTTGCGCAATTCAAGGGTTGGCTCCAACGCCGCATCATCGAAACTCAAAAATGTGACATCAGCACCAACATGGGCCGCCGCCGCCCGTTGCTCAGCTTGGCGAATCTCGGCTAAGCGTTCGGGAGTCATGTTGGGGTCGCTTGAGCCATGATTGCCATCGGTACAAAGGCAAAAATGGATGTGATGGCCTTCGCGATACCAGCGCGACAACGTGCCGCTACA
Organism: Chloroflexota bacterium; assembly: GCA_020161265.1. Lineage (NCBI taxonomy): Bacteria > Bacillati > Chloroflexota > Chloroflexota bacterium. Next base: position 235,997 of record JAIUOC010000011.1, read on the forward strand.
GACAAATTCAGCATCATCAGGGTGGGCTACAACGACTAAAATCCGTTTGGGCGTAAATGCTTGCTCGCTCATGGATGACCTTTCATCACACACTGCTCATGGCAGTCCAAATTAGTTCCAAGCTTAATCATACGCCTTAAATGAGCTAGCAAGCGTGCGACTTTGGGCTTATTCTGGCAAGTTGCTCCATTCGCTATAGACTTGATGGCGATCAAGCTCATAGTGTTTGGCCAGATGTTTGGCAGCTTTGGTTCCCGTCCAGCCTTCAGCCCGCAAGCGTTGCAACTCACTCCGAATCAAATCCCAATCGACTGCGACTGGAGCCTCATCGGTTGTAACTGCAACCCCCAATTCATTGGTTGCAGTGCTGATTGGTTTGCGTTTGGCAGGCCGCGTGGCTCCGCCGATCATCAGCACAAACTCGCCGCGTGGCTCAGTGGCATTGAAATGGGCCAGTAATTCGCTGAGCGTGCCACGGACAAATTGCTCGTGAAGTTTGGTTAATTCACGCGCTACGGCGGCAGGACGATCGCCTAAAACGCTAAGAGCATCAGCCAAACTTTCGCAAATCCGATGCGGCGCTTCATACAACACCAAGGTTGCCGGAATATCAACAACCTCGCTGAACAACGCACAACGCTCTTTGGAACGGCGCGGCGGAAAGCCCAAATAATAAAAGCGATCGGTTGGCAGGCCCGAAGCACTCAAGCCAGTAATTACCGCGCTTGGCCCAGGAATTGGCACAACTGCAAATCCAGCCTCGATTACTGCGCCAACCAGCTCGTAGCCAGGGTCGGAGATCGCTGGCGTGCCAGCATCGCTAACTAACGCCACAGCATCGCCGTTGGCCAAAGCCAGCAAAATTGTATCCAAACGGGCTAGTTTGTTATGCTCGTGGTAGGCGATCAATCGCGTTTCAATCTGATAGCGCTGCAATAATTTGCGGGTGTGGCGAGTGTCTTCAGCGGCAATTAAGCCAACCTCTTGCAAAATTCGCAAGCCACGTGGGCTAATATCTTCAAGGTTACCAATTGGTGTGGCAACCACATACAGTACAGCCATAACCTTCCTTCGTCGCTAGTTTCCTTGCTCAATCTGATCCAACAGGCTATTCCACAATTGCATGCGTTCGATGCTACCGCCGATATCGGGGTGATGCAAACGCGCCATGGCCTTGCGAATCACTCGCGCTTCATCGGGGCTAAGTTTGGGCAATTGTTTCGTTTCAACGCGAATTTGTTCGCTATCGTAGCGCCCAGTGTACCAACGTAAACGTTCGCACTCAACGGTTAATTCATTATTCTCACGAATCATATCGAGCATATTTTTAACAGTTTTATTATAGGCGCTCGACGTTTCGTTAAGTTGTTGCTGAACCTTCTCAAGCCGACGGCGCAACTCGCGATTAGCCAACTTGGCTTCATGCAATTCACGCTCCATACGCTGACGATCACGTTCGACTTGATATGCTTCTTCTGACTGCCGCAGGTCGGTCATAGCATACACTCCTCTTTGATGGCTTGAACGGCTATCGTAGGCCAGCCAGGTAGGTTTGTCTACTGATCGAATTGCCGATTGACTCGGGGTTGTCGCGCATGGTATCATGAAATCAGATAAGCCCCCCAACATTCCCACATCACCCTAAAATAAACAAGCGGAGCCAACGCCCCGCTGTTTTGTGCTAATCTCGCTCATATTACGATGGCGATTTATCGTTGAGTAAACTCTTAAATGCCCCCGCTACCACTGCCAGCAGAAAGCCTAAAACTGCTGCCACATAGCGTTGTTTTTCCAATGATTTAAAGCGTTCAGTGACAATAATTTGTGGTTTACTAGTGGCCAGTTTTGGTCGAGGCGTGCGCTGATCACGCGGCGAATCGGGATTGCTCAGGCCTTGTTCAGCGCGGGCAGCGGCAGTCACGGCTACAGCATCATCATCAGGCTGCACATGCGAACCATACATATTGGCATAGACTTGGGTCAGTTCGGCTCCAAAAAAGAGAATTTGGCTCGAATAATAAACCCATAACAGTACAATAATCAATGAGCCAGCCGCGCCAAACGTCGAGGCGGTGCTGCTGGTGCTCAGATATTGGCCAATCGCAAATTTACCGATGGTGAAGAGCAATGCTGTGAGTGCTGCGCCAATCCAAACATCGCGCCAAGCCATCTTAACATCAGGCAAAAATTTGAATAACAGGCCAAACACAACTGTGATAATGCCGAATGAAACGATTAAATTGATGATCTGAAAGACAATACCAATCTCTGCGCCAAACAGCCAATTTTTGCCCGCCTCAAGCAACGTGCTGATAATCAGCGAAACTAAGAGCAAAAAGCCCACGCCCAGCACCATCGTAAACGAGAAAAAACGCTCCTGCACGATGCCCCAAATCCCACGACCAGGCTTTGGCTGCACCCCCCAAATCGTGTTCATGGCATCTTTAAGCTGGCCAAAAACGCCGGAAGCACCAAAGAGCAAGGTTGCCAAACCAACTAATGTGCCAATAATGCCTGAGCGCTGGTTACTTGATTGCTGAATAATTTCGTTGATCGCTTGGGCTGCATCATCATTAATTAACGTAGCTAACTGGCGCGTAACCTCACCACGCGCTGCCTCTTGATCAAACACCAAGCCCGCAATGCTAATTGCAATAATCAACAGTGGCGCAAGCGAAAATACCGTGTAGTAGGCCAAGGCTGCTCCAAGCCGTGGTACTTTGTCATCGCCCCACTCTTTAAATGTTTGTTTAAATAAATTAATAATACTTGGCTGCATAGCTGCCCCCTGCTGATGGATTGGTTAATTCGTGCTAAACCAAGCAATTGCAACTCGTATACCACCAATAGGAGCGAGGGGTCAGAATTGGAGCCACGTGTCAATCGCCGTAGCGTCTGCGATAGGCCCGATCGTCAATACCACCATAGGTCACAGCCTCGGCGACCGCAGGTTCGAAGGCGCGAATCAGGCACAAGAGCGTGTCAGAGCTGGTGGCAATGCCTAGGTGATTGAGCGTCCGCACGCCAGCTTCACCACCGAGTGCTAAGGCGACCCGTTGTTGCGTCCGCGCCAGGCGGGTGGTTCGGTGAACGGTTGATGCAGGGCCTCGCCCAAGTGTTGGGCGCCCGTTGTTGCGTCCGCGCCAGACGGGTGGTTCGGTGGACATGGGGTAGTGCCAGTGTCGGCAGCGGTTCAACAAAGGTTTGGCGCAGACACCGCCGATTCGGACAGCGAAACCGCTGGAGATGGAGCTCCAACTGGACAGGCATTGTCATCCAAGGAAGATCGATTACCCGCCGACAATACCGGCCGTGCCGCCGTGAGGCCGTGGTTGCGCGGGTCAGGCAAACGACGGCGGTCTGGGTGGAATGCGCGACGAGCTATACGTGACAGTGCTGGATGGTGGGGGTTTCAAGCCGAAAACAGGGCAATTTAACAAGGGTTTAAAGGCACATGGGTATCCTGGAGTGGAGATTAGCATCCTTATCACTTTAGCACAGGTGAGCATCACAGATATTGCGGGAGACCCAGTATAGGGCGGAAAGTGACACGAACTGGTGTTAAAGGTGATTCGGGGCGGCAGACGCGCCGCACGCACGGTCCCGCCGCCATTTCATGCGGCCCAGGTGAAGGCTGGCATTCCGTATCAGGCAAAGGATACAATGGCGACCAACCCGCACGCCCTGCTGGCGTAAGCTCGCCTAACTCCGACGGCTGCTATAGCGGAAGCCGCTTGTTGCTGTTGCGCCCGCGTCAGCGAGCCAGTCACCGCCGGACAGTTCCGGCGCGGAATCGGTGATCGCGTGCATGCGGGCCTGAGTCTGGCCGAACTCAAAGCCCCTGCGCCATCCCGCGAGGGCCTGGCGCAGGCAGGCCTGGCTGAGCGAGTTGCTCGCCAGTCAGTTCAGGAGCATGACCGACCGCCGCCGACTGACCGACTGACCCCGCACCGGCGGCACCGACAGGCCAGTTTCCCCTGCCAGCCGCAAAGCAGCGCATTCCCGTTGGCACCGCTCGTCTTCATCCTGGTGAAACCCCGCAAGGCCCGCCAGCTCTGGCTGGTGCCGATTCCAGACGGCCGTGTCCGAGCCGCCCGATATACGTTACGTGTAGGACGGTCCTGGGCGTGTCAATACCCAGGGCCGCTAGAATCGTCAGCGGGTTAAGCGCCGCGTCGCCGTCCAGGCTGGCCGCACTGGCAAGATCAGGCGGGGACATCCGCCGCCTCGGCGTAGGCGGGCGTGATCGCTGGCAGGTGCAGGCTGCGCCCCACGGCAGAGGCCACCGCATCCGCCCGCAGCATAATGTCGGCGAATTCGGCGAAATCCACGGTCTGCTGGGCGTCCGAAACCGAGCGCTCGGGGTGCGGGTGAACCTCCAGGATCAGCCCGTCGGCCCCGGCGGCGAGGCTGGCCATGGCAAGCGGGCCGACCAGGCTGCTGCGCCCCACGCCATGACTGGGGTCGGCGATGACCGGGAGATGGCTCAGTTCCTTGACGAAGGCCAGGGCGCCGAGGTCGAGCGTGTTGCGCAGGCTGGGTTCGAAGGTGCGGATGCCCCGCTCGCACAGGACGACATTGGGATTGCCGCAGTTCAAGATATATTCTGCCGCCAGCAGCCACTCCTGGATCGTCCCCGACAGGCCGCGTTTCAGCAACACCGGCTTCTGGATGCGGCCTACGGCCTCCAACAGATGGAAATTCTGCATATTCCGCGCGCCGATCTGAAGCATATCGGCGTACTCGGCGACCAATCCCACATCGGCCGGTGTCATCACTTCGGTGACCACCGGCAGGTCGGTTGCTGCGCGGGCTTTGGCCAGTAGTTGCAGCCCTTCCTCGCCCAGGCCGCGGAACGCATACGGCGATGTGCGTGGCTTGTAGGCGCCGCCGCGCAGCATATGCGCCCCTGCAGCGCGCACCGCCTGCGCCGTCGCCAGAATTTGCTCCTCGTTTTCCACGCTGCAAGGGCCGGCAATAACGACAATCTCCTCCGCGCCGATGCGAACGCCGCCAACATCTACCGTCGTGCGTTGCCGTTCGGGCGTCCGCGCGGCGAGCTTACAATCCAGAGTGATCAATGATGCGCTCCTTCGATTGACTAGCCAGACATCCGGTCGGGACAAGGCGCCGCGAACGACGACTCGTCCCGGAACCAGCACCTAGATGAAATGTAAGCCAAGCTTCTTGGAACGCCGCTCGGCCCTGACCAGCAGAATTCGCGAGATCACCATGAAAACCACGGCGTACGCGCCCAGGATGCACCACTCAATCCACGGAGGCAGGATCGTCTGCCACTTGTTTTGCAGGCTGTAGTAGCGGATCAGGTCATAGCCCCAGGTGTAAGGCAGCGCGTAGGCCAGATACTGGAGCGGCAGCGGATAGGCGGAAAGCGGGAAGTAGGTTCCCGACACGAATTCAAACAGGATGGCCAGGATTTGCACAAACGCGCCGACCTGGCGCCAGATCAGCGCGAGCATGGCGATCATGATGCCGATCGAGATCAGCACGCCCATCACCGCTAGGCAGACGAGCAACACCATAAGCATGTTGAAGGCGGTCGCCTCGGCGATGAAAAACAGGACGATGTACAGTGGCAGAAACACAATCTGGTTCACGATCGCGCTGGACAGCACGTTGCCCAGGAAATAGGCATAGCGCGACGACGGATTGCTGTACAGGTACTCCAGGGTGCCGTTGTGCAAGTCGTTGCTGACGGCGTTCATGGGCGCCGTGAAAGAGGTATTGCTGTAGACGAACAGCAGCAACCCGCCGAACATAAAAACGATCAGGCTGCGGCCGGTTAGCACCGAGCCGGCGACAGTGTAGGTCGTGATGCTGGCGAGCAAATAGAAGAAGCCGATGCGAATTGTCAGTTCGAAAAGCCGGCCCACGAGGTTGGGCAGATAGCGAAACTGGATGAGCAGATCCTTGACCGTGGTGGCGGCGAAGACCTTCCACGACGATATTGGTTTCGATTTGCTGGATTTCACATAGTGAGTATCACGCGTGACTTGAGTTTCCGAGATCATACTTCCCCCTGTTTAAGCTTCAAACCCATCGGACAGCAAGCCCATCCGATACACAAAGGCGTCTTCGAGCGAGACGTTGCGGTAGCGGAACTGGCTCTGGATCTGTTCTTCGCGCAAGATATGGATGATCCCTTCCATGGCATCGACCATATTGTTGATGCCAAACGACACCCATTCGCTATCCTGATCGTCGCTGTTGAGGACTGGCGGCAGACGGAGGATTTTGTCGACGACACCCGTCGGGATCGAGTGTTTTTGCAATTCGATGAAGCCGTCGACGCCGACCCCCTGCTTGAGCTCCTGCGCTGTGCCGACCGACGCGATCACGCCGTCGTGGATGAGCGCGACCCGGCTCGATAGCTCGTCGACTTCGGACAAAATGTGCGAAGTCAGCAGCAAGGTTTTGTGCTCTTCCTTGACATACTTCTTGAGAAAGCTGCGGATATTCTTGGCGATCAGCGGGTCGAGGCCTTTGGTCGGCTCATCGAGGTAAATCACGGCCGGATCGTGTAGGAGCGCCCGCATAATCACCACGGTTTGTTTTTGGCCGCCAGACAGGTAGCCGAAGTACTTTTTCAGGTTGGACTTGAAATCGAAGTATTCGACCAGTTTCTCGATCTGGGCGTTGACCTGTCGCTTGTCAAGCCCGCGCAGAGCACCGAAGAATTGCAGGTTCTCGACTACGGTCAGGCGCGAGTAGGCCGAGCGCTCGGTATCTTGGCCGACGTAGCCGAAGACATGGCGGATTTCGTTTTCGTCGTCGTCCAAGTCGTGGCCAAGGATATGCACCTTGCCCGAGTCCTTGGTCAGCAAGGTGGCGAGGATTTTGATCAGGGTGGTTTTACCCGAGCCGTTCGGGCCGAGCAGTGCCAAGATCTCATCCTGGTAGAGATCCAGCGACAGCCCTTTCAAAACGGCGCTGTCTTTGCCATACGATTTACGCAAGTCTTTGACCGATATGGAGATCGTCATCATTCTTCCTTCCAGGTGTTATGTCAAAACGGGGCCGGCATGCGCTAGCCATGGACTGTCTGAAGCTCGCCGTTGATTAGCGAAACAATCGCCTGCTGGGCGCTGCTAACAAAGAAATGGTCGCCGGGGAACATCTTGAGCGCGAAGCGCCCGCCCGCCTGGGCCGACCATTCCTTCAGCTCGGCCTCGCTGACCTTGGGGTCCTCGGTGCCGCCAAACACCGTCAGTGGCACATCAAGCGGCGGCTCTGGCCGGTAGGCGTAGGTTTCATTGAGGGCGAAATCAGCTCGCAGGATCGGCATGAGCATCTCCAGCAGTTCCTCGTTCTCGAACACCATCGTCGGGGTGCCGTTGAGCTGGCGCAGTTTGGCCAGGAACTGGGCTTCTGGCAACTGGTAGATCGGCGGCTCCGGATCGATCGCCTGCGGAGCAATGCGGGCCGACACAAACACATGGGCCAGCCGAGCCTCGGGATGGTTGCGCAGGGCGCGCGCCAGTTCGAAGGCCAGGATGGCACCCAGACTATGGCCGAACAAAGCGAAGGGTTTATCAAAATACGCCGGCAGCATCTGTTTCAAGGTATCGACGATCGGATCAACGCGGGTCAGCGGGGCCTCGCGAAGCCGGTTCTCGCGGCCGGGCAGCTGGACGGCGCACAGCTCGATGCTTGGCGCCAGGTGTTGCATCCATGGGCGGAAGGTCGACGCTCCGCCGCCGGCGTAGGAGAAGCAAAACAGGCGTATTTTGGCCTGAGGATTGGGTCGGGGAAAGGTCAGCCATTTGGTGGTGGTTTGGTCGATAGTTGTCATAGGGTGCTTTTGATTCCTTCGCGAGGATTCCTCGCTATACAAGAGAGACTCCGTAGTGTGCCAAGATAGTCCGGCTCCCACGCCGCCCTTGGGCGCGGGAGCCGAACGGCGGTGCGTACCCGCCTAGCGTGTGTCATAACGGCCGATCACCGCGCGAATCTGCTCCGCGATCCCGTCGATTACGGGAGCCTGAAGCAGCGAATAATGGGTGCCGGGAACGACGTGGCAGACCAGATCAGGCGCCAGCCGCCGCCACTCATCGGCATGGTCGGCTAGGCCGTCGCGGCCGCGATCATCGGCCTGGAAAAGCAACGCCGGCTGCTGGTAGACGCGGCCGTCGTAGGCGTCGTTAGCCTCCATGTTGGATGTGAAGACTGTGAACAGCCGGGTGATCCGCTCCAGATCGGCGTCTGGCGGCAGGGCGCCCAGGCTTTGCAGATAGCCCAGTAGGTGTTCGAGCTGCGCATCCGGCGCCAGCTCACCCAAAACCCTGTGCAGGCTGGCGGCGGCGTCCCGGCTGATCAGACCGGTATCTTCGGCGAACAGCAGCAGCCACAGCGCCGGGTCATAGCCCATACGAGACCGATCGGCGGCGGGGGGCTGGCTGTCGATCAGGGTCAGCAGCGCCACATCCTGCCCCTGCTGGGTCAGTTGTTGGGCCATCTCCAGCGCGACGACGCCTCCGAAAGACCAGCCGCCCAGCAGGTAAGGGCCGTCCGGCTGAACGGAGCGGATTTCCTCAATATAGTGGGCGGACATCACCTCGATCTGCCGCTGAGGTGCCCGCCCCGCGTGCAACCCTATCGCCTCCAGGCCATAAACTGGCTGGTCGCCGCCAAGCGCGCGCGCCAGCTGGAGGTAGCAGACCACGTTGCCCCCGATCGGGTGCACTAGGAACAACGGCCGCTGCGAGCCGCCCGGCTGGATGGGGATCAGGGTCGAGCCGGAGCCAGCCTTCTGCTGCCGCAGGATGACGGCAAGCTGCTCGATGGTGCCGCCCTGAAACAACGCGGAAAGCGGCAGGGACTGGTTAAATGCCTTCTCGATACGATCCATTAGGCGCACCGCCGCCAACGAATGACCACCGAGGTCAAAGAAATTTTGATTGACGCCGATCGGCCTGACCTCCAGGATCGACTCCCAGACCTGGGTGAGGCGCAACTCCAGGGCATCGCGCGCCAGCAGCACCGCCTCGCTAGCCAGAGTCCGCGCAGGGGCCGGCAGAGCTCCCCGGTCGACTTTCCCATTCGATGTCAGCGGCAGTTCGTCGATCAGCATGATATGGCTCGGCACCATATAGGCGGGCAACAGCTCCTGAAGGGACTGCTTCAGGGTTGGGATCTGCGGCTGGTTGTTCGGCGCTGCCGCAACCACATAGGCGGCTAGCTGAATATCGCCGGATTCTTGGCGCCGCGCCGCCGCCACCGCCTCGCGCACGCCGGCTTGCCGGAGCAGCGCCGCCTCAATCTCCTCCAGCTCGATGCGGAAACCGCGCACCTTGACCTGATGGTCCACGCGGCCCAGGCACTCCAGCGTTCCGTCGGCCAGGATGCGGCCGAGATCGCCGGTTTTATACAGCCGGGCGCCGGGTTGGCCGCCAAACGGATCGGGGACGAAGCGCTCGGCCGTCAGGTCGGGGCGCCTGTGATATCCGCGCCCTACGCCGGCCCCGCCGATGTAGAGTTCGCCCACGACGCCGATTGGCACAAGTTGCAGCCTCGGATCAAGCACGTACATCTGAGTATTCGCGATCGGCCGCCCGATCGGGAGCACGCCGACAGCCGGCGTATCGGGCGTCACAGTGTAGACGCAGCAGCCGACCACGGTTTCGGTAGGTCCGTACTCATTGATCAGCGCTGTCTGCGGCGCATGGTCGCGCCAGAAGGCCACCATATCCGCACGAAGATTTTCGCCGCCAATTACAAAGGCGCGGGTGCGGCCGGCTGCCTGGTGCGCCGGCATCTGGTGGTTGAGAATCTCCAGATGGGCCGGAGTGATCTTGACCAAGCTATAGGTCTCGGCGACGCTCAGGTTCGCCCCCAGGCCCTCCGCGCCGGCGTCTTCAGGAAGCAGATGCACCGCCCGCCCGGCCAGCAGCGGGCCGAATAAGCCGGTGATGGTCAGATCGAAGGAAACTGAGGAATACACCGGCGCGCCGTCGCCTGCGGCCATGGCGTAGGCATCGACGGCCCAGGTCAGGTAGTTCGCCAAGCCGCTGTGCTGGATCATTGTCCCCTTGGGGCGGCCGGTCGAGCCGGAAGTGTAAATCATGTAGGCCAGATGGGCGGGCGTGACCGCGCTCGTCGGCGGGCAGTCCTGGTTGCCGGCCACGAGCGACCAGTCGGTATCCAGGCAGAGCGTCGGGATGCTGTCGGCTGGCAATCCGCTAAGCAGCCGCTTCTGGGTCACTAGCGCCGCCACGCGGGCATCTTCGAGCATAAACGCGAGCCGCTCCGCCGGATAGGACGGATCGAGCGGCACATACGCGCCGCCGGCGATCACGATGCCGAGTAGTCCGACCATCAAATCCAGCGAGCGCTCGACGCAGATACCAACCAGCACATCAGGCCCGACGCCGCGTTCCTGAAGGGCGTGGGCTAGCTGGTTTGCGCGGGCTATCAACTCGCGGTAGGTCAAGGTTTGATCGCCGTAGCGTGCGGCGACGGCCGCGGGCGTTCGCTGGGCCTGGGCGGCGATCAACTCATGGACCATTGTCGGCGTGTGTGCCGGCGTTCTGGTAGCGTTCCACGTCTCGACCAGCAGCGTCCGCTCCTCGCCAGCGATAAAGGGAATACTCAGCACCGGGCGCGTCGGCTCGGCCGCCAGCGCCGCCAGCAAGGCCTGGAAATGGCCCACCATCCGCTCGATGGTAGCGGGAGCAAACAGATCGGTGCAGTATTCGAAGCTTCCTTCCAACCCCGCCGCGGTTTCCTGCAGCGCCAAGCTCAGATCAAACTTGCTCGTTTCCCCGGCCTGCTCCTCCCCCTCCGACTCCAGCCCTTGGACTGCCGCCGCTTCCTGCTGCGTGTTCTGGGCCATAAACATGACCTGGAAGATCGGTGGGTGACTAAAGTTGCGGACCGGCTGGAGTTCCTCGACTAGCTTTTCAAACGGCACATCCTGGTGGGCGTAGCCGTCCAGCGCCGTCTGACGCACGCGCGTCAACAGCGTCAGAAAGTCGGGGTTATCGCCGACACGCGTGCGCAGGGCCAGAGTGTTCACGAACATCCCGATCAGTCCTTCGCTCGCCGCATGGGTTCGCCCGGCGATCGGTGTCCCGACCACGATGTCGCCCTGCCCGCTGTACCGCGCCAACAGCACCGTGAACGCCGCCAGCAACGTCATAAACAGCGTTGCTTCGTGTACCTGCGCCAGCTCCCGCAACTGCGCCGTCAGATCCGCCCCCACAGCGAAGCTCAGCGTGCCGCCACGGAAGGACTGGTGGGCCGGCCGCGGAAAATCGCCAGGCAGTTCCAGCAGCGGCGGCGCGCCAGCTAGGTGGGTTTTCCAGTAGGCGATCTGGCGGGCCAGTTCGGCGCCGCGCAGCCAGCTGCGCTGCCACAGCGCATAATCGGCGTACTGCACCGCTAGCGGCGCCAGCACCTCCGCCAACGCGCGCGTTCCCGCCTGCCCCGCCGTGTACAGCTGCGTCAACTCATCCAGCAGCACATCCAGCGACCAGCCGTCGCTGATGCTGTGGTGCAGCGTCAAGATCAGCACGTATTCGGCATGACGCACCTGTATCAAGCCAGCCCGCAGCAGCGGACCCGCCGCCAGGTCGAAGGGTGTTTCGGTCAAGAGGCGCCGCACTTCCGCCAGACGCTCGGTCTGGCTGGCCTCGTTCAACCCGCGCAGATCGTGGTACAGCATCGGCACATGCAGCTCCGGGGCGATGACCTGATAGGGTGTGCCATCGACAGCCTGGAGCGTGGTGCGCAGGCTTTCGTGCCGCGCCACCACGGTGTTCAGGCAGCGCTCTAGCAGCGCCCAGTCCAGCGCGCCACGCACTCGCCGCACCAGTGGGATAAGGTAGGTGGACTGCCCCGGGTCGAGCTGCTCCAAGAACCACAGCCGCTCCTGGGCAAACGAGAGCGGGATGCGCTCGGGCCGCGCCTGCGCTGTCAACGGCGGTACCAGGGCCGTCAGGGTCGTTGGCTGAGTTCGTAGCGCCGCCGCCAGCTCGCCCAGAGTCGGGGACTCGAACAGTCGCCGCAAGGGCAGGTCGATCTGCAACTCCTGGCGCACCCGCGCGACAATCCTGGTGGCCAGCAGCGAGTGGCCACCGAGGGCGAAGAAGTTGCTGTGGGCGTCGAGGCCGGCGCGCGGCACCCGCAGCACCTCGGCCCAGATCGCCGCCAACGCTTCGCCATCCGCTGTCAGCGCCGCACCCGCAGCCCCCCCCCCGCCAAAGTCCGGCTCCGGTAGCGCTCGGCGATCCAGCTTGCCGCTGCTGGTACGCGGCAACCCGAGCAGCACCACCACTTGGCTCGGCACCATGTACCCCGGCAGCCGCGCCCGCAGCCCCGCCTGCACGGTCGTCGAGTCCAAGCTCTCCCCAGCCCGCGCCACCACATACCCCACCAGGGTCGGGTCACCGCGCGGGCTGGCCTTGATCACCACCGCCGCCTCCTGCACCCCCGCCTGCCCGCTCAGCGCTGCCTCCACCTCCCCTAGCTCGATCCGAAAGCCCCGCAGCTTCACCTGCTGCTCGACACGACCGCGATATTCGAGCATGCCATCAGCCCGGTACAGCGCCCGGTCGCCCGTGCGGTACATGCGCGCGCCGGGGATGCCGCTGAACGGGTCGGGCAGATACCGCTCCGCCGTCAGCGCCGGCCGCCCAAAGTAGCCGCGCGATACCCCTGCCCCTCCCAGATATAGCTCCCCCGCTATTCCGACCGGCACGACCCGGCCCTGGTCATCCAGCAGCGCTACCTGCGTCGCCTCAAGCGGCGCACCAAGCGGAGCCGACGGGTCGGACAGATCCGCGTCGCGTGCGCACCGCCAGGCTAGCGCATCCAGCGTGGTCTCGGCGGCGCCATACAGGTTATACAACTCTGCGGCGGATCGCGCAAAGAAGCGATCCTGGGTCGTCTGAGACAGCGGTTCGCCCGCAGCGAGAACCATCCGTAAGGTTGTGCATTCGGTGAAGCGCGGCGCATCCAGCAGAACATCGAGCTGCGACGGCAGCAGCCGCGCCACCGTGACATCCTGAGCGGTGACTGTTTCAATTAGGCTTAGTCCAGCCGATTCGCCGCCCGCCATATCAAGCACCACCGCCGACCCGGCGGTCAGAGGTGCCAACCACGCCCACACCGCATCACCGGTCTCAATCGCCGCGCTATGCAACACGCGATCGGTCGGATGGAGCGGATAGGCGGACTGGGCTGCAAGGAGCCGCTGGCCAAGCGCGCGGTGGCTCAGCACCACCAGCCTGCGCGTGCCAGTCGCGCCGTCAGTTTGCACCAGGCACGCCGCCGAGTCCGGATGGAGCATGTGGTCAAGCGAAACCGCAGGCAAGCTGGCAATCTCCGCCCAATCAGCACTGAGGTCCAGAACGGCCCGGCCGGCGGTCGCGGGCACTTGAGGAGCGGTGACATCCCGCAGCACGACCGCCGGAGCCAGCTCCTCGATTAGCGCGGGCAGCTGGTCTGGATTGCGGGGGTTCACCAAGGCGAAGGCACCGCCGGACTTGAGCACCGCCAGCAGGGCAACCAGCATAGCCGGCGAGCGCTCAAGGCAGATTGCCACAATAGTTTCCGGGCCAACGCCATGACGTCTGAGCGCCTGCGCCCATTGATCGGACTGGTGATCGATATCGCAGTAGAGGAGCGACGCCGCACCAGCAACAACCGCGATCGCCTCGGGAGTACGCTCGGCCTGGTCAGCGATCAGGCGATGCGGAAGCCGGGGCGCGCCGGCGGGTTCGACCGCCAGACGCAGGTTGGCGTCGATGATCCGCGCTTGCTCGGTGGCTGTTAGGAACGGCAGGTCGAGTACGGGGCGGGTAGGGGTAGCGACCAACGCCGCTAGCAAAGTCTGGAAATGTTCCGCTATCCGCGCCGCCGTCACCGAGCTAAACAAGTCGCGACTGTATTCGAGGCTCCCCGTCAGTCCTTCCCCGGTTTCCTGCAGCGCCAAGCTCAGATCAAACTTGCTCGTTTCCCCGGCCTGCTCCTCCCCCTCCGACTCCAGCCCTTGGACTGCCGCCGCTTCCTGCTGCGTGTTCTGGGCCATAAACATGACCTG